>NZ_CAMVDO010000040.1 GCF_947166265.1 uncultured Fibrobacter sp.
ATAAAAATCCTCTCGGAAACCGAGAGGGAAATTACCGTAAGCAAAGCCTAGTCTTGCACGCAACGGACGGAGAACGCATTTTCCTTACCATAGCTGTTGAAGTCCACATGGCTGTTCCCAAGTATAGCCCCCGCGTACACGTAGTCGGCATCCTCGCTACCGTACTCAGTAGAACTCCAGAAGTCGGCGAAAGAGCCGACATAGTCGAATTCTCCTAAATAGGATCCAGCAGGGAGTGCAGAAAAACCGTAGGCATCAGTTGCATTAGGCCAGTTCACGACGCCCTTTGCGAGCATCGCGTTGGGGTTGTTTTCCATAGCAGAATAGAGAGTTTTCCATTCGTCACTGCTGGGCAAATGCCAGCCTTCAGGGCATATTCCACGAATCGGTTCAAGAAAACTTTTTCATAAGCGGGTCTCTTTTTCACCTACAATTTAAATTATTACGGCAAAAAAGGGAGATGCCCGCCTTCGCGGGCATGACAACTTCAAGGCCCTTCGGCATGGTTCGGCAGGCTCACCAACCGTGCTCAGGGGCCCTATTTCAGTTGGCGATCTTGTGGATTACTTTTTTTGGACAGCGGTGTCGGCGGGGGTGGCTACGGCTTTCGCGGCGTCCTTCGCAGCCTTGATTTCGGCAATCTTCACGATTTCGTCCCATTCGCTCTTGTCGCCGGTGTACAGGAGCATGGCACCCTTGTATTCCGTCACGATTTTTGCAGCGGTAGCGGTATCGCCCTTGTCGAGAGCGGCGTTGGCATCAGAGAGCAAATCCTTCTGCGCAAGCCTCATGTCCTCGATTTCACCGAGACGATTCTGGCTGAGCACTTCCAGGGAGTCGCTTGTAAAGGCAAGTTCCCTTGTCGACTCGTAGCAAACTTCCGCTTCGGCATACTTCGAGACATCCTGAGCGGCAGCCACATAAAGAGCATCGCACTTCGCGAACGTTTCCGCGGAATTGCGCTTGACGTACTGATAATACTGGTATCCGCCAACGATAAGGCCGATGATTACCAGGAGGAACACGCCATCTTGCCAACCCATAATCGGGCCGGACGGCAGCCTCGGTTTTCCGTTGACGGTATCGCCTGCTTCCAGGCGTTCTTCGGCTTCATCAAAGGGGCTCTTTCCATTCAAAAAACTAAACATATTCTACCTACTTTTTAATACCTATTTTTTTGCAAGGGCGAGAAAGACCCGCGCATACAAATAAATCTGCTTGACAAGGCTTGCAAAGCCGTTGGAACGCGTCGGCGAAAGGCCTACATTCAAACCGATATCCTGGAAAAACTTCGGGTCGACGGCAAGAATATCTGCAGGCGTCATATCATTATAGACCTTGAGCGCCAAGGCGCCAAGACCACGGCTAATGAGCGGGTTCGTCGTTCCGCCTTCGACATCCATTTCAAAATGAATTTTTTCACCATCGAACTTGGGCACCAGATACATGGTCGAGGCACAACCCTGAATAATGAACTTTTCATCTTTGAGAGATGCATCCATACCCTTGTGGGCTCGTGCCAAATCCAACAAGTATTTCCACTTGCCATCTTCGTCTGCAAAATTTGCAAACGTCTCACGCACTTCATTCAAACGAGAATCCATCAATTCACTCATTGCATTACCACAGGAAAGAACGCATCTTCCAAATCAGCGAGGGGCAGGACCACAGCACCGTAAAGAAAATTCGGAACATGCTCTGTTTTTCGCGCGGGATTTTCGAAAGTTTTACAGCGGCACGGTCAAGTTGTGCATCGGAAATTTTGTAAAAACCGGCCTTTGCACGTGCCACCTGCTGGTGTTTCTTGCCAAGAACGGCCATCCAGCGGTCAAGCGTCTTGGCCTCGATCGCTTCGCGGTTTGCACCGGAATCGTCAAGCCATTCCTTCACGGACTCCGCCACCACCTTTCCACAGACAAGCGCCTCCATAATTCCCGAACGACTCATCGGGTTCACGCAGCTGGCCGCATCGCCCGCCTTAAAGAGGCCGCACTTTGCAAAGGGACGCTGTTCTGTCCCGGTACAGGCGATCGCACCGCCATAGATGGCCTTGACTTTCGCTCCGGGATAGTCATGAGCAATGAAGTCCAACAACTTTTGACGCAGTGGAACTTCGTGCTTAGCGTCCTTGCCCAACACAAAACCGATATTCACTTCCTTGCCGTCACGCGGGAAAAGCCAGCCGTATCCCGATTCAAATTCGGAACCGAAGAGCAATTCAATATGTTCCCTACTGTGTTCGACACCTTCGGCCACCGCAAAGATTGCAGGTTCCAGGTCGGCATCGCCTGACTCGATTCCCTTGAGGCATTCAATGCCGCGAGTCAACTTGCAGCTCGGGCCCGAAGCGTCGATAACAACCGTCGCCGAAAGCGTTTCCATTTCGCCACCCGCCACAGAGACCGAAACATTCCAACCATCGGCGGTTTTTTCCAGCTTCTTGATAAGCGCATCGTAGCGACATTCCACTCCGGCGGCAACGCAGCCGTCCGAAATGGAGCGATGAAAACGGGCACGGTCAAGAATCAGTCCGCAGTCCTTGCGGTAAAACTCTGCACGATAACGTTTGGGCGACGTATAATAGACGCCAGACACGGTTCCGCGAACAAAAGAAGAATCGATCGGCCACAGTTCACTGAGCCAATCGCGCGATACGGCCTCGGCGCAAAAAATCGGTTCTTTCCAGGGTTCCTTCTTGTCCAAAAGTAAAACCCGTCTAGCACCGCCAGTCAAACGTCCCAGGGTACAGGCGGCCATGAGACCGGCAGGACCAGCCCCGCAAACCACCACATCATAACGATTTGAGGTAAAATTTGCCATTTCGGGGAAAAAATTAGCTTTTATTTATAAAGTTTTTTTGTTTTTTATTGTTATTTGTCAATTTTTTTAGTTATTTTAGAGGCATCCGTTATTTGGTTTTATCCTTAAAAGGGAATGTATATGAATATGAAGAGAGTATCTAAGTTCGGCCTGTGCCTGCTGAGCGCACTCGCACTCAACGCTTTCGCCCAAGACAACTGGGCCGGCAAGGACCTTAACGTTTCTTTCAGTAACAAGCGTATCGACGGTTTCAACTTCGAAAACGCAAAAGCTGTCGCCCACACCACCGACTTCCGTCGTGCTACCGGCGAAGGTCCGAACTTTACAGGCGCAAACCTGACTGAAGTTTCTTTCCAGAACGCGGTGATTAGCGGTGCAAGCTTCAAGAACGCAAACCTCACTAAGGCAACCATTAGCGGTGCCGACATCCGCGCCTCCTCGTTCAAGGGCGCCAACATGGAAGAGGCCAACCTTTACCGTGCAACTCTCCTCGATAGCGAATTCCCGCAGACCAACCTGAAGAACGCCCGCCTCGACGCCATGAAGGTGTCCGACAAGGCTGACTTCAGCAAGTCGGACCTCACCCAGGCGTCCGTGATGGACGTGGACCTGACCGCAGCCGACTTCTACAAGGCTAACCTCACTCACGCAAACTTCTCGCGTTCCCTGATGGCTAACAGCGACCTGCGCAAGACGACTCTCGTGAAGACGGACTTTACCGCCTGTAACCTGATCGCCGCAAACTTCAAGGGCGTCGACCTGATCGACGTGAACTTCTCGAAGGCCGGTCTTTCCCAGGCCAACTTCAGTGGCGCTGAATTCAAGAACGTGAACCTGAAGGAAGCAGACCTTTCCTTGACGACCTTCAACGACGTCGACCTTTCCAAGACCCAGCTCCAGAAGGCCAAGTTCGCCCAGTCTACCCTGAAGAACATGAGCTTCGACAACCAGGACCTCACGGGCGTGGTGTTCGACAAGGGCTCCGTTTCCAAGTCCTCTTTCGTGAAGTCCAAGCTTTCCAAGGCTTCGTTCTACGATACCGAAGTGAGCAAGAACTCCTTCCAGAACGCAGAACTCCTGAAGGCCGTGTTCGACGGCGCCTACGTGCGTAAGGACATTTTCGACAAGGCTGACCTCACCAAGGCCAACTTTGCGAACTCCACCATCGAACGTTCCGACTTTATCCTCGCCCAGCTGTCCGGCGTAAGCTTCGCCGGTGCCAAGCTTGAAATGGTGAACTTCACGAACGCCAACATGCAGGGTATCAAGATTGACGCCGACACCAAGATGAACGATGTCGACTTCTCCGGTGCAAACCTCGAAGGCGCCAAGATTGAAAAGTTCACCGCCAAGAAGGTGATCTACGATAACAAGACGGTGTTCCCGTCCGGTTTCGATCCGCGTCAGTACGGCTTCACCAAGCGCGGTGAAAAGGCCGCCGACATCAAGGTCGAAGGCTCTGGTTCTTCTAAGAAGAAGAAAAAGAAGAGTGACGACGACGAGTAGTCTTAGAGCATAACGGATTTAAACGCCTCGGTGAAAACCGAGGCGTTTTTTTCGAGAGGGGTTTACTTTTTATCAATCAGCCAGTTGACGGCTTCGGAGAGCGTGTGAACCTGCACGATTTTCATGCCAGAGGTTTCGCTAGGGAGGCGCCCCCCGGCGGGGACCACCGCTTCGGTCATGCCTAGGCGGCGGGCTTCCTTGAGCCTTTGCTCTAAAAGGCTCACGGAGCGGACCTCGCCCGACAGTCCAAGTTCGCCCACGACGATGGCTTGACGACCGAGCGGAATCGCGAGGTGGTTGCTTGCAATCGCAAGCGCGAGGGCGAGGTCCGAAGAAGTGTCGGAAACCTTCAGCCCGCCGGCAATCGAGACGAATACATCCGAAGCGCCGACGACTACCCCGCCGAATTTTTCAAGAAGCGCAAGGATAATGGTAAGCCGTTTCGGGTCTATCCCTGCGGCAACGCGCTGCGGTACGGCAAACGTGGTAGAACTCACCAGCGCCTGCGTTTCAAAGAGCATAGCTCGGGTGCCCTCTAGCGTACAGCAGACAACGCTTCCGGGCGTGGGCGGAACATTTTCTTGCAAAAAGACACGGCTCGGATTTTCGACCGGCGAAAGTCCGTGCCCCGTCATCTCGAAAACGCCGATTTCATCCGTTGCACCGAAGCGGTTCTTGATGGTGCGCAAGAGCCTGTATTGGTGATTGCGGTCGCCCTCGAAATACACCACCGTATCGACCATGTGCTCCAAGATGCGCGGACCCGCAATTTGGCCGTCCTTGGTGACATGCCCAATGAGAATGGTAATGCAGCCCGTATTCTTTGCAAAGACCATCAGGTCGAGCGTACATTCCCTAAGTTGCGTGGCGCACCCCGGCGTTCCCGACAAATCCCCCTTGTAGACCGTCTGGATAGAATCAACAACAAGCACCTGCGGCTTGATTTCTGTCGCCTGCTGCAGGATCTTTTCAAGGCTCGTCTCGCAAAGCAGAAGCATATCGGAGCCCGCCACGTTCAGGCGTTCGCTGCGGAGTTTCACCTGGACGGCGCTCTCTTCGCCGCTCACGTAAAGCGTCTTGACGCCGGCGGCTGTCATGGTGGCGAGCGTGGAAAGCACCAGGGTAGATTTACCGATTCCAGGATCGCCACCGATGAGCACCAGGGAACCTGGCGCAAGTCCGCCCCCCAGCACACGGTCAAATTCAGCATTGGCGGTACTCAGCCGCCGCGTATCTTCGGTAGCGACATCCTTCAGCGGAACAATCTTATGAACCGGCCCACCCAGGCCCCTGGAGGCTCGCCCGCCATCGAGAACGTTTTCGACAACATGTTCCTTGAGGCTACTCCACGCACCGCAGAACGGGCACTTTCCAGCCCACTTGGGAGTGGTATTGCCACATTCGGTGCAAAGGAACTCGATTTCTTTTTTTGCTTTAGACTTATTTAGTGCTACCATGTGCACTAATATAGATAAAAACCGATGTCACAAAATGTCAAATCGAAACAAATGCTCAAAATAGCACCATCTTACACTCATTTGGGGAAGAAAACCGCCAGACTCCAAGTTCGTCAAAACAAGCACATAACTCATTGACAGTTAACGATTTATGTGCATTTTTCGATTTTCATTTTTGTCTAGAAATTCCATATTTTCTATACTTGTCTATAAGTTGACTAAGAGACCTACGACATTTGTAGGAACAGCCGTCTGGACCACGGCTGTTGTTGGCGCCATTGCCCTTGGCGTCTGGTTTTTGCATGCGCTTTTCGAGAGGATTCTTTCTACCCCGCATACTATTGCCGGCGTCACAATCACCCCTTACGGCCACAGCATGGAATCACTGCTCACCCACCATTTCGATTCCATATCCGTATCGATCGACGGCACCGAAATTAAGGTAGCGAACCCCAACCTAGACATCACCCTTCTCGGCACAAGGAACGTGCAACTGCAAGTCGATTCCGTCATTGCATTTGTACAGCTCCCCCCGCCAGATGCCAAACCCAAAAACGAACCGGAAAATACAGAGCCTCCCGCCCTACCCGAGAACCTAAGCATTCCGATTCCCGTCCAGATCGACGTCAAGAACGCGCAAGTCATGTTGTCCGACGGAAAGGGATGGCAAGCACAAAACATTTCGCTAAGCAACCAGGGAGAAAAGAAAGTTTCTCTCAAAGTCCAAAGTGCGACCGGCGACTTTATTCCGGGGCCGACGCGCGTGAACATCGACGCCGATTTCGAAACGCCCAAGCTGAAGTTGAACGGTAGCGTAAAGACCCCGAAGGATTCCGTTGCGCTAAACATCGAAGCCCCCAAGGAAAACCTCGCATCTATCAAGACCAAGACAAATCTCACGGTCACAAACATCCAGGACTTGCTCCCCTTCAAATTGCCCCCGGCGGTTCCAAGCATCGGGCACATCAAAGTATCGGCAGACGCCTCTGTTGACGTCCTCAAAAAGCGGGCGACTTACAAGGCGAACCTCCAGACACGCGTCGGAGCATTCTGGCCGCTGCTTGCCGAAAACGTGAACATCGAACTCAACGGCGACCAGAACAACATCGAAGCAAACATCGTCATGAAAAACGACGAAGGCGGAAGCATTCGACTGAATGCAGCATTCGACAAGAACCTCAACGGATTTATGACTGGGCATGTCCGTCAGATGAACGCCTTATTCGGGCCACAGATGATGCCGCTTGACATGGACATCAAATCTGCTGAGCTCAACAACAATAAGGCGACCGTAGAAGTAGAAACAAGGCATGGTTCCAAGGTCGATGCGGTGATCGATTTCAGGGACTCGCTCATGATTACCTTTACAGGCGACATTTCGCCGCATGAACCGTGGGCTTTGGACTGGACGCAAGGGAACCTGACCCTGGGAGCCCGTTCACAGGCATACGGAGTATTTGACGGACATTCGCTCAAGATTCTCGCCAAGATAAAGTCCATTATCAACGCCTACCACATGGCCGCCGATTCGCTACAGGTATCACTGGACCTCGACGCCAACGGGATCGACTTTAGCAACGGCACCATTTTCACGCCAAAGGAAACTTTCGACTTTGACGGAGATGTGAAGTGGAACGACGAACGCCCGCACACATCGTGGAACGTGAAACAACAGAACGGCGGCAAGGCGTCAGCCTACATCAATATCGGAGACACCATCGCTATCGACGTAGACGCAGACCAGGTCGTATTTGCAACCATTCCGTTTTCGGACATTCACCTAGGCAGAAACATCGACGGCCTGGTGACCGGTAAATGGCACCAGGATTTCGATCACAACATCGGTGAGGCCGAAGTCTCGATCGAAGGAAAGCTAGACGCATTCGAAATCGGGCTGAATACAAATGTCCGGCAAAACGGCGACACCATCTTTATCGACAAGTTCTACGCGACACATAACCGAAATTCGGCCATGGCCACTGCGGCAATCGTCTTGCCCAACGACTCCAACCTGGACTTCAAGCCCACGAGTTTCTTGCCCGTAGAGTTGCTTTACGCGAACATCACTTCGCACGAGTTCAGCATTCCCCTACTGCTAGAGGCACTCAACGACAGCACGCTCACGTCGGGCATGCTCAACGGTGACTTGAGCTACAACCAAGGAAACAAGCTTGTCGGAAACCTAGACTTCTTCGACATCAAGTTCCGGCGCATTCCCCCAGAGCTTTTCAACATCCGCAAGCTCAACATCTTTGCAGAAAACGACAAGGTCGAGTTGAATTCCTACCTCGATATCGGCGGTGGCGGATGGACGGGAAATACGCAGGTGATTATCAACCACGTCTTTGACGAAATGCGCCACGTCAGTTTCTCGCACGGAAGCGATAACGGCGGAACCGTATGGGCAGAAGGTTTCATCAACAACGACTTCACCTTCATCGGTACCGTCGATGCAAACGGCTCCTGGTTTATTCCCGGAACCGTCAGCGAAATCAAGAACACCGACCTGCACGTAGACCTTTCGGCAGACTTGAAGAAAGGACTCAAGGGAATCGTTGCCGATATAAAGCTAGACTCCACCATTTACGAACCGCCCAAGACCAAGGTCGAGTTCCCCATTTACATGCGCGGGCACCTGGAAGACGGGCTCCTCAACATCAACGAAGCGCGCACCAAAAACGACAGCAACGAAATCATTTCGGCAAGCCTACAGTTTAGCCTCGACAGCATGAAGCTGATGGGCATCGACATCAAATCGGATCACTTCACTATCAGGTCGGAGAATCACACGCTTACGTTGGAAAACGTATACAGCCACATGACAGACAGCGACGAAGAGCTTCTGGTGACGGCCAACATTCCTAGGATTTCGTACAAGTTCAGGGACGAGGTTTACGGATTTGCCGAAGCGAGCGCCCGCGGAAACATCGGTTTCAGCATTCCGCACGGGCAGGAAGGATTTATCAAGAACAACACCATCACGGGAAACATCATTGTCGACAAGATGGTGTTCTATAGGGATTTCGACATCGACATTACCCCCTCTGCGCTCGACAAGTACCTCACGATGTTCAACAACTTCGTTGCAAAGATGCGCAACACCAAACCTCAGGAAGAAAAGATTTCTGTTTCGAACCCAATTAACTTGGCCTTACACGTAAGCGACTCCCAGATGGATTCCATAGCCGTAGTCACCCCGTTCGCCACATTCCCGCTAACCGTTGACATCTGGGTTCTGGGAAATACGGTGCGGCCTCTGTTGCGTGGCGACATCACGAATACGAACGCCGGATTCATAGGAGTCAAGGACGTTTACGAATTCGAACTCAATTCCTTCTTGATTTCATGGAACGACGTTCCCTGGCAAAACGGTATTATCGACGTTTCCAGTAGCCAGGAACTCCCCTACTGTTCCGAAGAATCCGAAAGGGACAGAGAAACGTGTCCCATCAACTTGGACCTACAAGGTACCGTTTCGAACCTGCAAGCTGTTCCCTCGTCTAATTGCGGAAACGAGTCGTCTTCGGCAGCCATTTACTACAACATTTTGCTGGGCTGTATCGCCGATGACAACGGCGAAGAAACCGACTGGAACAAGCTTGCCGGAAAGGCGATTGGCAAGGTGATTTCTTCTACCGCGAACAAGACGCTCGGAGGCGACTACATCGGAGACATCGACATGAAGGTGATGCTCTTTGAAAGCAACACCACAGGCGACCGAGATTCCAGCTACGTCAAGATTCCGATTTCGCTCGACCGCTGGGTGAAAAACCTGAGCTTGATTTTCGGGTACACGCAGGACCAGAGCAACGAAAACCGCACCTACGACCAATCGCTACAATTCGGCGTCAACTACACGCTCCCCGTTTTCCAGGAGGCGGAATACTCACACAAGAATCACCTATCGCCGACATTGTCGCTGAACGCCATGCTTATCCGTAAGCAATACCTGGCAAATACCGGTACTGAAAGTAACGAAACGGACCGACTCGAAAAGAACATCGGTATCGACTATGTGTACAAATTCTGGAACCCCTGCTTGCTCGGCCTAGGAAGTTGTGAAACCATACAACGCAAGCCCAAACCCAAAGAGGGCGAAAAATGAAAAAGATAGCCCTGCTCCTCCTATTTGCTTTTGTAGCCTTGTTTGCCGAAGGGGATAAACACCCCTGGTACCTGAACATCCGAGGGAACAAGGCCTTCTCGAATTTCCAGCTGGAAGAACAGCTGGACGTTCCCGAAGAATTCGGCATGATGGACACCACCAAGCAAGACTTCATGATGCGTCTTTCCTTGGAAAACATCAAGGCCCTGTATTATTCTCGCGGATACTACAGTCTCGATATTTCGATGGATATCCAGCGCGACATTATTTCGGCAGACAGTTCCGTCCGCGGTTACTTTATCGACATTCGCGACGGTGAACGTTACCGGTTTAACGGAGTCAAGCTGATTGTGCCCCCCGAACATAAGCTGGACATAGACACCTCGAGCCTGAATACCTCTCAGGACCATTACTACAACCACGAAGATATCGCCGAAGACATGGAAGACATTCAAAAGGCGTACCGCCACGAAGGATACCTCCATACGACATTGTCTTCGGTGGAACTGATTGACACCACGCAGAAAAAGATTTATGTCGAAATAACGATTGATCCCGGCGTCAAGGTGATGATGGGAAACATGATGAGTACTAGCCACCGCTCTCGCGACAAGAGGAACAAGCAAAACGATACCGCAAGCGAGGCGGGACTTACCGATACGGCATGGCTTTCGTCTCTTTGGAAAATTCCGAAGGGTGAAATCATTGACGGTAACCAGTACCACTCTTTCCGTTCGAAACTTTATTCAACGCAGCTGTTCACCCAAATTAAGATGAGCGATTCCCTTCGCGAAGACGGGCTGTCGGACGTGCACCTCGAGGCAACAGAACGTGTTCCCGGAGAAACCCGCTACGGATTCTTCTACGAAGAAACTTACGGGTTCGGCGCCCATGCCCGCGCGCGGCACAAGAATTTCTTTGGACACTTCCATGAATTTTCGACAGGCGCTCAGATTGCCCAGCACAAGCAGGAAGCATCCGTCGGTTACGCGAACCCGCTCCTGTTCGGGACATCTTTCAGCTTTATTCCGACAGCTATTCGTTTTGAAGACCGACTCATTTTGAACCACGAAAAAACGAAACCGCCTGCATACCCCGACAGCACCGAAGAACGCAACGAAATCATCAACCGAGGCGACCTCACATTCGGCATTACAAAGCATATCCGATTCCGTAACACCATCGATACGCGTTACGTCCGCAAGAACGAAGACAAACTTTTCAAGTTGAAGGGCGAAATCGCACTGACCTTCGACTACACCGATGACTACTTTAACCCGGTGAAGGGCATTCGCCTTGCACCGACAGTTGGCGCGGGGTCTAACTGGAACGGTAACCTGAAAAAGCTGACGATGGTCGGGAACCCCTATTCGTACGGAGAACTCACCGTCAACTTGTACCATCCGATATTCTGGACATTCAACGGAGCCGTGAGCGGAAGCGTCGGAAAATTTTTCGCGAAGGCCATCGAAGATGACGCCCGCGTATTCTACCAGGGTGGTTCACGTTCTGTACGCGGTTACCGATTCCGCAGTATTTTCGCAAGTGATACGACCTACTCTTCCGATGTCGACAAGGACGGACAAACGGTCGTCGATACGGTTATCAACACGGGACTTACCCCGATGTACTACAGGCTCAACGAAGAAATCCGCTGGACGTTCCCCTGGAAAGGCTGGCGCCACTGGCAGCTGGTACAGTTCTACGACTGGACGCGCGTGATGGATAACGAAAGAGACGTGTACGAAGAAGCCGAAAAAGAAAGCCTTGGACTCGGCATTCGCTACCGTTGGCAGTTCCTGACGTTTAGACTGGATTATGCGTTCAAGAAGGACTTGAGCAACTGGGACATGGAAAACTTTGCTACGGGCAGATTCGCATTCGACCTGTCGCAAACGTTCTAAACTCGGCGATCAACTACATCCCGATAAACATTCGCAAGGTTTGAAGAAGCGGAGTTCACAATCGCCGCAAGCCCCGCAACAGCAAGAGCGGAGCGCACCTGTTCCAAGGTCACTCCGGCAGCGGTTGAAACCTTGAAAGTCGCGGATTCAGAGGCGAGGTCGGCCACTCGCCCGCTTTTCAGCATTCGGCCACGGTCGATAATGGCATAATCCGTTGCTTCATCTTCCATTTCGGCAAGGATGTGCGAACAGACAATCGCCGTGCCTCCTTCTTCTTTTCGCCATTCGGCAAGCAGCGACCACACCGTTTCGCGGGACATCGGATCGAGATTTGCGACCGGTTCATCAAGGATCAAAAGCTTTGGCGAAGGCGCCATGGCACGAAGCAGCTGCACCTTCTGGCGGTTCCCCAACGAAAGGGCAGACATCCGGGTTTCAAGAGAAGGCAGGTCCAGTTTCTTGGCTAGGCCTGCAACACATTCGCGCACAGAAGCCTTATTCCGCAAATCACTCTGCGCCGCATAAAAGCCGACAAAGTAATCGATGTATTCTGCGATGGAGAGTTTCGGATAAATTCCCGGATTCTCGAGCAAGATTCCGCAAGCGAGCGGATTCAGGAAACCGTTTGTACCGCGAACATCTGCGGCAATTTCAAGTTGCCCCGCAAAATTTGCAAAGCGTCCACAAAGAAGCCGCAAAAGCGTTGTCTTTCCAGCCCCATTCGGCCCCAGCAACGCAAAGAAACTTCCTCGCGGAATTTCAAGCGAAACGCCCAAGAGGGCGTCCGCCCCCGATTTAGGATAACGGAATGTCACTGATTCGAGCGTAACCAGCGGATGCAACGGTGACGATTCCATCGCTGTCCCTATTTACAGAATTCCTTGACCGCCTCGGCCGGATTCTTGATGAGCGAAAACACATCCTTGTTCTTGCGGACCGCTTCCATCTGCACCTTTTCGGATGCACGCTGCAGGTACTGGATGCAACGCGGATCGGTACGCACGGCGGAAAGCTGCACGGCCTCGGTACGGTTCTTGATGCTCACGTATTCAAAGGCACGGTAGTCCTGCTTGACCGCCGCAACAATAATCGCCGCTGTCGGATGTTCAATTTCTTGCAGATAAGTCCAGTCGCGTTCCACGGCGGCCATCAAGACCGCTTCACCGGGATTGCGGACAAACTTGAGCGCATCGGCACTTACGCGGACCGCCTCGGCCCACAGATCGTCGCTTGCGTTATCGATTTTCTTGACGATTTTCCAGTCGGCACGAATAGCGGCTTTCAGCAAATCTGGATTCGTCACGAACTTCAGGATATTCGGATCGCCATTCAGCGCTGTCAAGAGCGCCGATTCGTCCAGCGCATTGAGCGCAATCTTCAAATCTTCGCACAGTCCGTTCTTCACGTAAAGAATCGCCTGCACATTCTGCGCAAAAGCAGCCTTCTGCACCGCTACCGTCGGATTTTCAATTAAACTAATAGCGTACCAGTTCAGCTTGACGGCTTCAAGCTGCTGTTCTTCGGTAGGATTCTCGATTTTCTTGATTTCGGTCCAGGACTGCATAACACCTCGTTTTAACGAGGTAAAGATAGTAAAAAGCGGCCCGTCATAACGGGCCGCCACATTTCAATCGCAATCTACTTACGCACCTGGACGATACGCGGGCTTTTTCCTACCTCGCCGTAACGCATGATGTAGGTTCCGTTTTGGAGTCCCGACTTCACACCGTTCCAGGCCTCGCCTGCCGAGCCGGCCATTACGTTAGTGGATTTCACCAGTTGCCCGGTCATATCGAACACCTGGCAGCGAAGCATCGTCGAGCCCGCATTGAAAGCAGAATTTTGCACCATACCAGTCGTACCGCCATCCGCAACGAACTTGATCCAGTCCACGTTGATGTAGTTCGTGTTGATGGTGAGGCGAAGCGTCTGCTTGCCTGCCGCAAGTTCCAACTCGCCCGCCTCGACTTCGGAATAAGTTTCCCAGTCGCCCTTGGAAGGAATTTCGGTTTGCACCTTCTTGTCGCCCACGGACACCGTCACGCTGGATGCCGTAGAGTTGCCCGTTGCACCGTTGATGATTAATTTGTACTTGCCAGCAGATTTCACATCGAGCGTGTATTCAAAGTAATCGTCTGCAGAGGTATAGCCAAGCGCGTAACCATCACCCGCCTTCACGATTCCCGCATCGTCACTGCGGTAGCCCGTTTCGTCACTCTTGCCGTCAGCATCGCTGTAAGCATAGGTGTCGTAGTTTTCGGCTTCGAGAGTTCCTGGAACTTCAATCGCACCCTTGAACGGCTTGACTTCGATAGGTTCGCCTGAAACTTCAAGCTCAAGCGCCATGAATTCGATGGTGTACGTGCCATCGGAATTCGGCTTGACCTCTTTGCCCTTCTGACTCACGGTCTGTCCCTGGGCACCCTGAATCTTTACACGCAGCGGCACGCTTTTTGGCATGTGCGCATGCGGTGATGTCCAGGTAACCTTGAATCCGCTAGAAGTATTCGTTGCAGTCGCCTTATCAATCATGAAGTGGGCTCGCAGATAGGCCCCTACCGCCGAAAAAGTTCCGACCCACAAATCTTTCTGCACGGCGTATTCGATTAAGGTCTTGATGTCTTCCGGCGAAATAACATACCAGTCCCCACCGACCCCGTGGAACAGCTGCACCTGCCACTGCCCATTGGTTGCCGCCTGGTCAAGGCTATTCTTGAAGTTTGCAACACTCCCCCCGTTGTCGGGCCAAATGTTGGAAGAAACTTCCATCCAGTCCGGTTCGGAATCCCACTTGGTCATGCCCGCTCCACCACAGGAACGCGAAATAAAATGTTCCTGATTGATTGCGTCCTTGACCGGTCCATTCTGAGCGCAGTTGGGAGTTGCCATAGCCGTCGCTTCGAGCCCCATATCGCGCAGGGCCTTGGCCGCATCGCCGATTTCACCCGAGACATTGCTGGACTGCGTCAAATTGGCATGCGTCTTTGTATGGTTCCCGATTTCATGCCCTTTTTCCGCATAACTCAAGTGAGGTTGCGCATTACTCGAAAAGCCCATCGTGCCCGTGCAGACAAAGAAAGTCACCTTGGCTTCGGGAATGTTATCCAAGAAAGTCAAGTTTTTTGTCTGAGAATTAAGCCCGTCATCGAACGTGAACGTGGCCGCCCCCTTGTGCCCATTCCAGGGAACCGTCGTAATAGGGCCGGCGAAAGCGGAAACAGCAGAAACGGCAACAAGCGACAACGCCGCGCCAAGCGAAACCTTCAAACATTCCATAATAAACTCCTTATCAGTAATTTACCCTATTTCGCAACAAAAAGGCGCACCCCCTCCATAAAAAATATGGACATAATACAAAAGATCCCCGACCGAGTCGGGGATGACAATGTAATGAGGCAGGAGATCCTTCGACTTCGGCGCTATGCGCCTTCGCTCAGGATGACACCATAAAAAGATGGTTCGCAAACGCGAACCTTTTTTTCATTTGGCACCGAAGGTGCCATTATTTAGCACAAAGCATTCCGAAGGAATGCGGCCTCACAGCCCAAAGGCCGAAGGCCGCGCTCATTACTTATAAAGCGGGTGCTTCTTGCAGAGAGCGACGATGTCTTCGCGGATCTTCTTGAGAGCGGCTTCGTCGTCCTTAGCCTGGATAGCGCGGTCGATGATACGAGCCACTTCGCGGGTGTCTTCTTCGTCGAAGCCACGGGTCGTGATAGCGGCAGTACCGAGACGCACACCGGACGGATCCATCGGCTTGCGCGGATCGAACGGGATGGTAGAACGGCTGCAGGAGATGCCGACCTTTTCCATGGCCACTTCGGCTTCCTTACCGGAAACGCCCTTGGAGGTCATGTCCACCACGATGAGGTGGTTGTCGGTGCCATCGCTGATGACCTTGTAGCCGAGCTTCTGCATTTCGGCGCACATAGCCTGAGCGTTCTTGATGACGTTCTTGGCGTAGGTCTGGAATTCCGGCTGGAGAGCTTCGAGGAATGCAACGGCCTTACCGGCGTTGATGTGGTCATGCGGACCACCCTGCATGCCCGGGAACACGCCCTTGTCGATTTCCTTGGCCAAAGAAACTTCCTTGAGTTCGCCCTTCACCATCTTCTGGATGGTGCGGTCCTTGCACATGATGATAGCGGAACGCGGGCCACGGAGAGTCTTGTGGGTCGTGGTGGTGACGATGTCGAAATACGGCACCGGAGAATCAATAGCCTTGCCAGCGATGAGGCCAGCGACGTGAGAAATGTCGGCCATCGTGAGGGCGCCGACTTCGTCAGCGATTTCCTTGAAGCGCTTCCAGTCGAGGTTACGGCTGTAGGCAGAGAAACCGGCGAGGATCATCTTCGGCTTTTCGCGGAGAGCGATTTCGCGGACCTTGTCCATGTCGATGCGGCCAGTTTCCTTATCGACTTCGTACTGCACGAAGTTGTAGAGCATACCGGAGAAGTTCACCGGATGGCCGTGAGAAAGGTGTCCACCGTGGTCGAGCTTGAGGCCGAGGACCTTGTCGCCCGGTTTGAGGACGGCGAAGTACACGGCAGCGTTGGCCGGAGAACCGGACAGCGGCTGGATGTTCACGTGGTCGCAACCAAAGAGCTTCTTGCAACGTTCGATGGCCAGAGCTTCCATCTTGTCGATCACTTCGTTACCACCGTAGTAGCGCTTGCCAACATAGCCTTCGCTGTACTTGTTGGTCAGCACGGAACCCATGGCTTCCATGACTGCCTTGGAGGTGTAGTTTTCGGAAGCGATGAGTTCGATGCCATATTCCTGGCGTTCGGCTTCTTCCTGGATGATGTTGTAGATTTCCGGATCGGTCTGTTGCAGTGTAGATTTGAGCATTTAGCTACTCCTTGATTTGTACGGCACAAATATAGTAATTAAGTAGGAAGATGGAAGTCGGAAAATAGAAAAAGGACGCCCGCAAAGGACGTCCCGATTCACATTCACTGTCGCAGATAGTTACTTTGTAACCCTATAGGCCTTATTGCCGACAAGCACCAGCATGACACCGGTATTGTTCAGGCGAATTTCCTGCGAAGTGGAATTCATTCTCGAAGCCTTCAAAACGCGGCCATTCACGTCGGTAACAGTCACCTTGGAACCTGCTGGAGCGTTTTCGACATAGATGGAATTGTTGGTCGACCAAACGCGGACGTTCCTGTTCAAACCGAGAGTAGGCGCAATCGCATCGTTATCCGGAGCACCCTTGGTAACAGTCGCCTTGTAGAGCTTGCAACCTTCAAAGTAATCGATCTTGTCGCCTTCCTTGTAAGAGACACCGTTGATTTCGGTCGGTTCGATGGTCTTTTCTGCGGCGGTCGGCTGCGGTTTCCAAATCTTGAAGCTGCCGGTCAAGTGGAGCATGGCGAGGTAGTGCACCAGGCCATCGTAGTAGCGGTAACGACCCGTCATGAAACTTTCGTTCCAGGCCATTTCCAGATTCTTCTTGATGGCGGCTTCGTAGCTAGCATCATTCATCAAAGCATAAGTTGCAACAGCGTTTGCACCCTTTTCGCCCGAAGTATAGCCGTCGCCGCCAATCGGATTGCCTTCCCAAGTGAAGCGGGCGTGCTTGTAGCCATCCTTTTCGAAGAAGTCGATGATGCGCTTTGCCATTTCGGTTTCGCGTTCTGCATCGACACCGAACAGATAGTAGTCCATGCCGAAGTTCATGGCGCAACGCATAGCGTCGTACATGTAATTTGTGGCATCGTTGTTAAAGGAAACGGAGTGCGGAGTTCCGTCAAAGTTGTTGTAATCGGAGAACAAACCGGACTTCGTGTTAGAAGACTTGTACAAGTGATCGCGAGTGGCAGAAGTCGCCTTAGTCCACTTGTCGTTATTGGTTTCGGACCAGCGAGAGAACAGGTCCACAAACACCGGCAAGCTGTAAGACGGGTCGGACCAGGAGTTGTTACCGTTAGTCGGCTGGAAGGTCACGATATAGGACTGTTCGTTGAACAAGGAATTGCCATTGCCTTTCCAGCAAGCCTTGAGGATAGCCTGTGCATCCTTCATGTAGCCTTCGTCGTTCCAGCGGTTCGCCGCAAACAAAAGCGACATCATGAAATACATTTCGCCATCAGGTGCGTTTCCCTGGTCTTTCGATCCGCCACTGGGGTAAACGGACCAAGAAAAATAGCCATCGCCACCGGTTGCAGGGTTATGCCACATGTGGGTTTTGGTCCACTTCCAAAGTTTGTCGAATTCTTCTTTGTGGTTAGTCTGCACAGCAATCATCATGCCGTAAGACATACCTTCGGAACGGGCATCAGAGTTATTAATGTCTTCAATATAAGCGCCATCATTATTTTCAAAATAGACTTTGCTATCGTTGTCGCCCTTGAAATAATGGTTCCAAAGGTCATCCAATTTTTTCTGGATTTCTTCGTCAGTTTTGCCCAGATATTTTTTGAACGGGCTTTCGTAATTACCGGTGTAGTAAGCGCCTGTAGACTGTTTTCCGTCGGTATCGCAGTCCGGGCCGAAATACGCGCCATTTTCGTCGAAGAACGTGCCTGCGTAGGTCTGAGGTTCGGCTGCAAATGCAGCTGCTGCACCCATCAGCAGAGCAATCGACAAATTTTTCATATAGTACTCCCTTATAAAAACCTCCCATAATATAGATACGAGATTTTGAAAAAGCACTAGAGCGGGTTCAATTGCCGTTGTACACAAAAACAACACCCAAAACCGCTATAAAAACGAAAATCGCGCCATACCTGACGCGACACACTAATTATATATGCAAAAATATATGGAAAAATTCAACAACCTACTCGGCACAAAGCCTGCCAAGTTCCTCCTTTTTTTCTAGCACTTTTGCAAGCATAGCACTATAGTCCACGTCAGAACGCTTGCGCAAAAGTTCCGTTATTTCTACGGTAGGCTCGTAAAGTGGCGTCAAAGACAGGTTTCCGAGAACTCCCTTTAGGGCGTGGGCCGCTTCGAAAGCACCGTCAAGGTCCTTGAGATCAAGCTTTTGACGGAGCTTTTCGAAAACAGAATCTCCGGGAATCGTCGCAACCAATTTCAGGTACAGCGATTCATTACCAAAACAACGAGCGAGACCTTCGGCAGCGTTCGCGCCGAAAGCATTCAGCTTTTCGATGGTGATCATGACTTATGATTTCCTTGAAACTCCTTCGCCTTCGATAAACGAGGCAAAGTCTTTGGGTGGAACGGGTTTTGAGAAATAAAAACCTTGAATAATTTCACATCCCATTTTTTTCAAGATTTCCAACTGCGATTCCGTTTCGACACCTTCGGCAACCGAGGGCACGTTCAGGAACTTCGCGATGTCGATAATGAGTTTCACCAACTTAAGATTGCGTTCGTCCTTTTCCATGTTGCGGATAAAGGACATGTCGATTTTCAGGATATCCACCGGAATCGATGTAATCATATTCAGCGACGAGTATCCGGCACCAAAATCGTCAATTTCGATACGGAAGCCCTTCTTTCGAAGGTTTTCTACCACCTGAATGAGCCGGGGCGTATTTTCGGAATAGGCGCTTTCCGTCACTTCGAGCATCATTTCTTCTGCAGAAAGGCCATTTTCGTTACGAATACGTTCCAATTTATTTTCCAATTCCGGATCGAGGATATTGATTCGCGACACATTCACCGACACCGGCACCGACGTCCCGTGACTTTCCTTCCAACGGCGAATCTGCGCAGCCGCCTCGTGCCAGACATAGTTATCCACCTTTTGAATCAGCCCGTTCGATTCGAACAAGGGGATAAAATCCCCCGGACTGATAAAGCCCAGTTTCGGATGGATCCAGCGCACCAACGCTTCGGCGCTTGCAAGGCGAGGTTCCTCCCCCACAATGTTATACTTTGGCTGATAATAGACCTTCAGATCCTTATTGGCGATAGCCTCGTCCAGGTCGTGGAT
The DNA here is from genome assembly GCF_947166265.1 of uncultured Fibrobacter sp. Lineage (NCBI taxonomy): Bacteria > Pseudomonadati > Fibrobacterota > Fibrobacteria > Fibrobacterales > Fibrobacteraceae > Fibrobacter > uncultured Fibrobacter sp. The sequence continues at coordinate 19,705 of NZ_CAMVDO010000040.1, forward strand.
AAGCGTTTCTTCGAAAAGGTATTTCGCGTGAAGTTCGTTGTTGTAACGGGCAAAAGACTTCGTAAAATCGCCCCGATTCATATTGCAGGCCGTTTTGGCGCGGTAGAACCAGGCCTCGATTTCAAAGTCGCGGCTGACATTTTCCCAAATTCCGTAACGGATTCGGATATTGTTCATCTGGAAAAAGTCGGTAATAACGGAGTCCATTTTCTTGCAGAATTCCGTATAGTCTTCCTGATGGTTCGCATAGACATAGAAGGTATCCGCATCGGCACGGCAGGCGATGGCGTTCATAGCGGGGAGTTCGTTCAGCAGCGTTTTTCCGATCTTGGAAAGCATCATATTGCCAAAAGCGCGTCCGCAAAATTCATTCACCAAGTGGAACTGCTCGATATCGAACACAATGGCGTCGCGGGGAATCTGCTTGTCCCAATTTTCCATCTGACGGATGTATTCAAAGAAATAATCCTTGACAAAAAGCCCCGAAACGCCGTCTCTTTCCGTCTGTCGGATCAAATTTTTGTCCTCAAACAGTTCGATTATCCTTTCACAGCGGGCAAGCACCACTTCGGGGAAATTAAAAGGCTTCTTGATAAAATCAGCGGCCCCCAATTTAAGGCACTTGATTTCTAAATCGTTTTCCGAAGTCATTACGACGACCGGAATGCGTTTTAACCGATTGTCCCTGGAACGGTGCTCCATAAACTCAATTCCACCCATCACCGGCATCATTAAATCCAAGAGGATCAATGAATAAGTGACATCGGGATCCATCAGCTTATCTAGTGCAATCTTCGCATTTTCAGCGTATTCGACTGCATAAGTCGACGAGAGCATGTTCCCTAGAATTTCTCGGTTAATGAATTCGTCGTCTACAATAAGTACACGACGCCTAACGGCTTCTTTTTGCCTAATGTTTTCCATCTAAATCACACCCTTTTTAAAATATGCTTTGAAATTTAGACATAAAATTCGAGCTTGCGTGTTTTATTTTTATTATTTTTTCTAAACTAATAAAATGACATAAACTGTCGTTGATATTCTTTTGTTACAATTTTACAACCTAGCTAACTTTTTACTTACAAGCTTAATTAAAGTCCACAAACTTATATATCTTTGGGCCCGTTAGGGAATGTACAATCTGTGTTTGGGAAAACGTTTGTGTTACGCAGAGAGGTACGTGCATGGTGTGGAATCATCACAACGGCGCCAAAGGATCCGCCGCAGTCAATATCGTTATAGCAATCACCCTCGTTATAGGCGTTATCGTTCTAGGCTATAGCGCAGTTCAAAACATCAGCTCCATGTTTATGGAGGAATTGGCAAATCGACGAGTGCAATTTATCGAATCGAAGCTTGCCGATTACGTTAATAGCCTGAAATTTGCTGTAAATCACTTGACACCCGAAGATCTTTCGAGCGAGTCGAACTTTCAGTCTTACCAATATACGCTAAAACATGTGTATGGACTGGAACGGTTCGCATTCGTAGATTCCAAGGGGGTTGTTTATACATCCAACGGAACCCGCGACGACATCAACCTTTACAATTTCGACTATAAAGATATCTCCGGGCCGGAAATTTCGCTAAAAAAAGCCGAAAGCGGACACAGAACCGTCATTGTCGCCATTCCCGTCAATCATCTGCCTTACAACGGGCAAACGCTTGTCGTTTCCTTTATGGAAATCAACATCAGCCGCTTGCTAGAAGGCGTCTCTTTACAGCTAGACACGAACAGCGCCGTGATATGCAATATATTCACGAAAGACGGCAAATCGCTACTGAGCATGGCTCTCGGCGGATTTACAAGCAGCGAAGATTTATTTGATGGCATGAAAACAGCCGTTTTTGACGAAGGGTTCTCTATCGAAACCATTCGTTCCGATTTTTCCGCACACAAAGAAGGGTCGGCCACATTCATGCTCGACGACACACGCGAAACAATGCGCTACGTTCCCATCAAATCGACCGACTGGATGCTCGCCTACCTTGTTCGCGACAACGTTTTCTCGGAGCAGTTTTCCGCCATTTCCGAGGGCATTGTCGAACGCAACCTCCTTAAATCGGTCATCGTCCTGTTCGTCATCGTCCTGTTATTCGTCTTTATCATTTTACAAACGAGGCGAGCCTCGAAACTTAAGCTGGAACGCGAAATTACGGATGCCGAAAACCGCGTCAAGCAGAAAAAACTCGAAGAACAGCTCAAGCTTCAGCAAAAACTCATGGAACAAGAGCGTCAGAGAAGCGAACAAAGTTACATGATCAACGCCCTTTCTTCGGAATACAAAAGCGTATTCTATGTCGACTTGGAAGGCGACGCCTCCATTTGCTACCGCAAGATTCAGGACGAATACATTCCTTTTGAAATCGGCGAAGAGATTCCCTACTGGCAAACATTTTCAAAGTACGCCGAAATGTACTTGTTAAAGGAATACCAGCAGAAATTTATTGATTTTATTCAGCCAAAACATATTCGCGAAGCCCTTAGCAAAGAAAGCCTTATTTCGCTAAGGTACAAGTCCATGCACAACGGAAAAGAAACCTACGAAATGATCCGCATGGCAACCGCCAAGAAAAATGAAGACGGAACCATCCGTATCGTAGGCGTCGGTTTTTCGAACATCGACGAAGAAATGCGCGATTCCATGGCCAAGAACCAAACTCTTGTGGACGCGCTCAAGTCCGCCGAAGAGGCGAATAAGGCAAAGACCGTGTTCCTTTCGAACATGAGCCACGAAATTCGTACACCGATGAACGCGATTATCGGCCTCGACAGCCTTGCGCTCCATGAACCGGATTTAACGCCCAAATTACGCGAATACCTTGAAAAAATAGGCAGTTCGGCAGAGCACCTGTTAAGCCTGATTAACGAAATTCTTGACATGAGCCGAATCGAAAGAGGCCGCATGACCGTTCACAGCGAAGAATTTTCGTCGGCAAAGATGCTTGAACAGGTGAATACAATTTTCAACGGACAGTGCAGCGAAAAGGGGCTGAATTACCGCGTTCATATTTCCGACGAAATCGACGATTACTATATCGGCGACGACATGAAAATCAGGCAGGTGCTTATCAACCTCCTTGGAAACGCCGTCAAATTCACGCCACAAGGCGGACAAATCGATTTCAGTGTCGATAAGACGGCCTGTTTCGACAAGAAGTCCACTCTCGTCTTTAAAATTAGCGACACCGGCATTGGCATGAGCAAGGATTACCTGCCAAAACTCTTCGAGCCCTTTAGCCAGGAAGATCCGAATACGACCATCAAGTACGGCAGTAGCGGCCTTGGCCTTGCAATTACCAAGGGCATCATCGACATGATGAACGGAAAGATCGACGTCGAGAGCGAAAAGGGCAAGGGCACGACATTCACCGTCACATTGACGCTTCTGAATTCGGACCGTTCCGACAGCGATACCAAGGACATTCAAATACAGACAAGCGAAATGAGCGTCCTTGTCGTGGACGATGACGAAGTCGCCATGGAGCACGCCAAGCTGGTTCTTGAAAAGTCGGGTATTTCCACGGAAGTCGCCAATTCTGGCCGCGACGCCATTGAAATGGTGAAGCTTCGCCACGCCCGTTGCAATCCGTACAGTCTCATTATTTTGGACTGGCAGATGCACGAAATGGACGGTGTGGAAACGGCAAGACAAATTCGCGCCGTCACGGGTGACGACACTGCAATCATCGTCTTGACGGCTTACAACTGGGACGACGTTCTGGACGAAGCGTTAGCGGCGGGAGTCGACTGCTTTATCGCAAAGCCCATTTTCACGAAGAATATTCTGGACGAACTCAAGAACATTCTCAAGAGAAAGCGCCAACACATTGCTCCGATGAAAAAGAAGGCGGAACTTTCCGGACGTCAGCTGCTTTTGGCCGAAGACATGGAAGTGAACGCCCAGATTATGATCGAAATTCTGAAGATGCGAAACATTCAGGCCGACCATGCCGAAAACGGAAAAATCGCCCTCGAAATGTTCAGCAAGAGCCCTGTCGGGTATTACGATGCCATTCTTATGGACATGCGCATGCCCGAAATGGACGGTCTTGAAGCGACAGCGGCCATCCGCAAGCTCGACCGCCCAGACGCCAAGGTAATTCCGATTATCGCGCTCACGGCAAATGCCTTCGATGAAGACGTTCAACGCAGTCTGCAGGCAGGGCTCAATGCGCACCTGAGCAAGCCCGTGCAACCAGACGTCTTGTTCGAAACACTCGAAGGAATGCTGTAAGAAAATCACACGTACTTCGAGAGCGTTACGACATCTTCACCGCTCCACGTGTAAAGCGCAAGGAGCGGTTCGTCGCTTGTTCGCATCGAATGT
>NZ_CAMVDO010000041.1 GCF_947166265.1 uncultured Fibrobacter sp.
CCAAGGCTTCCGAAGTCGGCCCTGCCGCAGGAACCTACGTGAAGTTGCAGGACGCTTATGCATCTGAATCCAACAAGGCTGGTACTTGGAAGAATATCGGCTACGTTGCCCCGGGTGCGACGTCTGCAGGTGTCACTGGCACCACGACAAATTTCACGTATACGGGATCTATTTCTTCGGATCAGGATATTACCGGAATGTCCGCTCAGGCTGATGCGTGGAAAGCCCAGAACATCGTTGCTTTGAATGAATGCGTGAAAGACCAGGGATCGTGGACTGTCAAGGTGGAAGCCGCGTCTAACGGTAACAGCTTGACTTATGAAGCTGAGACCACGTGTGGAGAACTTACTCCGTCTTTCACCAAGATTGGCAAGTAATTAAAACGTGAAAAATAAAATGGCTCTCTCGTGAAGAGAGAGCTGTTTTTTTTAATTAAGAGACTCTACTACGAGCAACCAGCGCCGATAGCGCAGAAGTTCGGGGTAAGATTTTTGCACGCATCAACCGAAACAGCCGGAGTGGAAACAACGTTTCCTGTAGAAGCTGTAAATTCGGATGACACAGTCCAAACGGCAGAAGTGTTAATCGCACAATCGTTCATGCCGACTTTATTGTATGCACCCCAAGCACCAGCAGTTTCCGCACTAGTGTAGGTGAAATTGGACGTAGAACCACCTGCAGAGCTTCCAGACGGATCCTTATAACCGATTTCAGACCAATTGCCAAGCTTATTCTGTTCAACAGCATAAGCTTCCTGCAACTTCACGTAGGATATGGTGCCAATAGGGAAAAATAAATCAGGTTTAAAAGTAAGTGAGAAATTAAACCGTTGTGATCTTTACACATAATACAATGTTGCTGTAATTTTGAATAAGCGTTCCTTTTCGAAAACATTGGACGACAAAAAAATACGTAAAAGTGGAATAATATCTCCAGACAAACCATGAAGAATTCTTTAACGTTGTTTTTTATCTCGATTCTCGCGACTTTGGTTCCTTACCTTGCGTGTCAATTTTTTGATTCGCCACTATTGCATGGATTTTTCTCGGCTGAAGAATTTTTCCTATTACTTGCATTGACTTTGCCATATGGAAAAATTCTTTGGAAATTGCCTTTTTTAATAGCGATTTTTGCGTATGCAATTTATGACAATTCGATTGTCGGCTTTGCCGTTGCAGGTGTTTATCTAGCGATTTTTTTTACCGCATCATTCGTTCCTCGGCAAAAGAAATATTTGTCGCCCGTATTTGTCTTATTTTCATTATTCCTATTTATTGCAGATTGCGGAAATTTTTTCTATTCCACATTCGTCTTGAAACTTTCGGATGTATGGGGCCTTGCTAAATTCTTCTGGTGGGGGCCAGTACTCTTTATTGCTTTGCCAACAGGAGTTGTTGCACTCCAATATTTTTACGCGAGAAAAATTCTGTGGGGTGCAAATCGCCTTGAAATTCCGCATCCGGTTGCATTTGGCATGTTAGTTGCAGCCGTGAGCTTGAACTTTGGAATAAACCAACTTCAAAACCGTCAACCTATAATGGAGTATCCGGTAAAAACTTGGTTCTGGCAACTTTTTACACCAGGAATTATTGGGCAAAATTCCTATTTACAAGAGGACATAAAGCGAGAACTCGCCCAATGGGATTCTGCGGTTCCCGTTATAGCAGATTTTTCAAAACCAACTGTGATGATTCTGGTGGAAAGTTATGGTGTGAACAAGTCCGTTGACTATGACAAGGCCTTGTTTTCCACTTATGCTGACGTAAATCCTGATTTTATGGGTTTATTTTTTCGAAATGCTAGTCATACGCAAGGTGCCGAGTGGGAAGATTTTAACACTTTGAAAGGCATTTCAAATCGCTCAGCAGTTCCGGCAAAATTCAAAGCTAACGGTTTGCAGACTTGGTATTTACACGGCTATAATGGGAGTTTTTACGAACGCAGAGCGAATTACGAAAAATTTGGTTTTGACAGCCTGTTGTTTAGGGAAGACTTAGAAAAGCGAAATCTATCAAAGTGCAATTATGGCTTTAGCGGTATTTGCGATTCCGCTTTAGTGAACTACATGGATTCCCTGCTGGCAGATTCCGTACCGAAATTTATTTATTGGACTACACTTGATTCCCACCCGCCATACGAAAAGGCGACTGTAAAAGAAAAATCATCCGCTTGCAAGTTGTTTGATTTGTCGGATGTTGACTGTACGTTCTTTACGCTTCAGGAGAACTCCGCAAAACGCATTGTCTGGCTGGCAAAACGTCATCCAGAATATACGTTCATTATTCGAGGAGATCATCGTCCGATGGGCGCTTTTGCGAATGTTGATTTTGTGCAGTCATTTTATTACAAATGGGTATCAATGATTGTATTGAATAGGTAATTTAATGCATTTCATTAAATCAAAATTTTTCTTTGATTCCACAATCACTTTGTTAAGGAATAGGTGGCTTCCCTTTGTATTGGGGTTGCCACTTTTTTTCTGTTTGCATCATTATAAAGGAATTGTTGGCGACGCGAGACTTTACCTATCACAAGTTGTTCACAATTGGCAACCGGATAGATTTGTGAATGATCCGCCATTTATGTTTGGCAATCAGGATAGCTACAGTATTTTTTCGACTCTATACGGTCTTGTCATAAAGGTGTTCCCAATTGATTCAGGAACGTTTTATCTGACTTTATTCGGTCATTTTTTGTGGTTTTGCGTCGCTTTTTATTTTATCAGTCAATTTACAAGGAGGCTGAATATAAGACTTTATTTTGTTCCCCTGTTTCTTACTTTCATATTGTATTCTGGCGACAATATGCCCAATTCTCGGTCTTTTTTCTTTTATTTTGTTGAAGTTTGCAATGTCTCGAGATTCTATGCAATCTCTATTGCTATTTTGGGACTGGGACTTTTATTTGCAAAAAAGAAATGGCTCTGTTTAGGGATAATTTTGTTTGGAACCTGCTTGCATCCCCTTACTGCAGGCTGGTTGTTGCCTTTGTGGATCTTTTTTTATTACCCTAAAGCACGGAAAATTATAGTCGCCCTTTCTGCATTACTTCCCTTTACATTTGTTTTGCACACGGGACCATTTGATATTTATCCAGCGGATTGGGGAAATTGCACACACGACCATCCTATTACTTATTTGATGCTATGGCGTCAATTTCTTGCGGTTTTATTTTTTGGTGTGTTTGTCCCCAAATTTACCCAATCATATTTTTTACTGAAATTTTCAAAGGCGACATCATCAGTTTTTATCATTGGATTTATTTGGTCTGCTGTGGGGCATGTTGAAAAACTCATCCTTATTTATCAGATTCAAGCATGGCGAATAGAGTGGATGTTTTTTATTCTTGCTATGCCTACTTTTGTATACATCATTTATGAACAGCTGAAACAAATGCGACGTCAAAAACATTTTATCTTTACCACAAAACACGTATCACTTTTATTGATTGCGTTTGCGTCTTTTATGCCTGCTCCCTGTTCCTTCTGCTTGATTGTGGCGATTATTCTTTTAATGATGTCGACAAAGAAATGGAATATGTTTTTGTCCTTGTTTGTTCTAACAGTTTTTTGCGTTTTATCGGCGGGATTTCAAGAATATATGAAGACTATGTTGCAAGGTGGTTCTTCATTAGGACTGATTGAATATGTCGACTTGTATAAAAGTACGGATAATTTACTTTTATTGCAATTTATGTGGCTCTGGTGTATAATCGTTTATTGCGCACGAAGAATTGCGGCGTCGAAAAAGTATTTTAATTTTAATACTTTTTGTATAACTGTACTTTTGCTCTATTGCTTGATGCCACAATTTCAGCTACTGCCAATGGCGTTAATGGGCTGTTATTTATATTTCAACAAAAGAATCAAGCTTTTTTTGTTGATTGCAATTTTGATAATTTGCTTTTGGGATGGATTTTTCAATTCGGAATTACGTGAAACTCAGATTACATTTGGTTTCCCTTCGCAAATTAAGAATTCTGCGGTTTACCTCGTTCCGATTTTAATTTTCTATACATTGTATTTCTTAAAATTGCCTAAAGTTGTTCTAGGGGTGGCAGGGATATCTTGCATTATCGGCCTGTCAATACCAGCTATTGAGAGCTATGATAAAAGAAGTGAATCTCTAAGAAAGTCTGATTCGTATTTAGAAAACTTTAGGCATACAACAATTTTTCCTCAAATTTCCAATAGGGGCAGAATGTTTTATTATGTGCAAGGTGATTATGTTGACGAATCTCGCACACAATTTTTAACGGGAAGCTACTTTAGCGAAACAACGCCTATTGGAGAAGCTCTTTTTCAAAAACAATTTGAAGAAGAACGTAAACGGCTTAATTATCTCTTTTTTAAAAAGCAACGTGGTTTTATTGCGAAGAGAGGCGACTGGAAAACATTTGTTAAAGAATCACTTTCAAATAGAGATACACTGCTGGACCGTGTAACCTTTCTCTGTTCAATCAAAGAAATTTCGCATCTTGTTTCTAATTTGCAATTTAAAGAATTACCTAAAGAAGATACTTATAAAATGAGTGAGTCTGAAACAATTAACTTGTACGGGTGCCCAAGGATAAAATGAGTTCAGACTTCTGTCTGAACAATTTTACCATTTTTTAATTCAGAATCCAGCAAATCGTAATTATAGGCGGAACTTTCTGAGCAAAGGCCTGTTGCTGGATTCTGTAGTTGTTCAAACATTTTCGAGTTGTATATAAGTCCTAGAGCGTTTTGCAAAGAAAGATTGCGATCTTCCATCAGCCACTTGGCCATATCACAGACAATGCCCTCTACCAGGAATTTTTGCTTTGCTGTCATATATTCCCCTTTTTCTGCAGGAATGCAATGGCTCTTTCTGTGCGGAAGGCATATTGATTATTTAATTTCCTCGATTTTAAGCCTTGAACCAATTCATCTATTTTTATGACGCCTAAATCAAAAGTTCTGAACAATGTTGCAATGTCGTCATTTGCTACAGGACCGACAATCAGGTCGTATTGGTCGGCCGGATGACTAATCGTTCGACTTCGGTTTGCCATTACAAATTCGGCCCATTCCTGGTTTGGTTCCGGGAACACCTTGACTTTTAAGGACGATAAATCATTGTCATCAAAAATGAACTCATTTACAACTGGATTTCCTCCGAATCTTTCCGCAACCTTGCGGGCCATTTCGCGAGCTTGCGTCAAAATTGTTGTCAGGTAAAAAGATTGGCCGAAATCCTTGTAAGGCTTGCACATGGCAAGGTCAATGTTTTTAATGTCGCAATTGGAACCATGAAACAAATTCATTGGATCTGCCCTCCGTTCCTTTGACATATGGCTGTCAAATCTTCGACTGTATCATCGAAAGAAAGCAAATGCTCCGCACCATAGTGAGCCTGCAAAAAGTCGATGCCCTTAAACAGGCTCAGATAGTTGAACGCCTGCTTTACAGAAAGCGCCTTTGCCTTCGCAAATTCGCTAATTGCTGCAACAGTCCATGAGATTTGCTTGTCCATGTCAAGAAATATAACAAAAAGATGTCTGTTCAAGGTTGTCGTCTGGCGAACCGACGACAAACCGACGATAAAAGGCCCTGCAGACATAAAAACCGACGATAAACGATGTTGAACGCCAAATTGTTGGATTCATCAAGAGTAACGGCACTGTTTCGACCAAGGAAACCGCCAAATACATCGGATTAAGCATAACGCAAACAAAGGAATACCTTTACCGCCTTGTGAAAGCGAATCTGGTGGAATCTTTTGGCGGCAATAGAAATAAAACCTACCGTTTGAAGTAAGCCGCGACTCCGTGCAACCTACGTGAAGCATTCTCAAAAGGGCTCCGCATTTTGCAGAGCCTTTTGTCATATTCGCTTTACCCTAATCTTTTAAATTTCTTCATTTCCTTGTCGAGGAACGGGTCGACGAATTTTGCGTAGATCAGAGTCGTCTCTACGGTTCGGTGGCCGAGCAGCTTACTTGTCGCAGGCAGAGAAATACCGAGCGTGATACATGTCGTTGCGAAGGTGTGTCTTGCCAAATGGCAATGAATGTGCTTGTGGTAGCCGAGTTTTTTCGCGGCACTGCGTAGAGTTCTATTAAAATGCGAATTTTCGACAACGCGAAATACTCGACCGGCTTCCATTTTTTCGGGCAACAAGAGCCTCGCCTGGAGCGGAATAGGAATATAGACAGGATCTCCGGTTTTGTGCATCTGTTTACGAATTTTCCAATCGAAAATCTCGGAGGCGTCGAGCGAACGTAAATCACCGTAACGCAATCCGGTAAAACAGCTAAACAAGAATACACGCATTACATCCTGTTCCGTCTCCGTAAGAAAGCGCCTTCTGTCCTGAAAATTCAGATAAAGTTTCTTTAGCTCATTGGTAGTAAGAAAACCCCGTTGCGTATATGCGCGCCCGACACGTAGCTTCTCGAATGGATTTTCGCTAATCAATCCGTCGGCAAGCATTTTCTGTGTGAAATTTCTAAGAACAGAAAGGGCCTTGATTACAGTATTTGGCTTGTTCCCGAGCTCCTGCAGATGTTGCCTAAAGTCACGAATCAGTTGCGCATTAATTTCGGAACAGTCCAGATCGGGCCTAAAATACTGTATTTTTTTGAGATTCCAATAATAAGTTCGTGCAGTCAGTGGCGCAAGATTCTCTTTGTCCTGTTCAAGATACCTTTGCGCTTCGTCAAAAAATAGCATACAGCCTCCATATAAAACAATTACCCTCTTGCAAACATTACAAGAGGGCGCTAATTTATAAAGATTTTGTTTGAGTGGGTTAATCTAAATTGCTCAGATGGAAATTTAAAATTCCCACTTTGCATCAAATCCGAGTATCCGATTGCACTGAACATTCTTTATCATATTCATCTGTGCAAGCCGTTTTTCGGTGAATTTTTCGTCGCAAGGGATTGCTAACGTAGTCTCGCGAATTTCTTCCACGCATTTCTTGATTTCGGGCGTGAGAATTGCACGGGCGGGGGCGACATAGTCGCTGCCGATTACGGGACCTCGTTTGGAAAGGTAATTGTCAAAGTCTGGTTTTGATCCATCTGCGCGCACCCCAAAATCGAAGCCGTCTTCGGCGAGAGGGACAAACGCCATATTGAAGTCAAAACACGGATTCAACGCGATGCGCTCAAAAGTTTCGTTGTTTACTAGGAAACCGAAATTTCCGAAGTGCCTATCAGAATTCAACGTAATGCAATCCGCCACGACCATTCGGCGGAATTCGTCTTCGCAATTAAAATCGCGGTAAATTTCAAGCAATTTAGGAAGCGTCAACCGTTCTTTGTAAAACAGCGCTATCGGTCGATAACCAAATTCTTGGCTTGTGAAAATTTTGCAATCGGATACAATTCGACCATCATATCTTTTTAAAACGTATTTTACTGAACTGCAAATTTTTTCAAAAACCTGACTTGCAAGAACTTCGCCATACGGTTCAAGTCCGGCATTTCTTGCTCCCGAGCTACCTGTTTTTATAAGATGGATTCCGTCTTTCTCGTTCAACCAACATTTGTCGTAAGTTCCATCGGTTGTGAGCTCAGGAGACGTTGTCGACATCTGTATTCCAAACAATCCGTTTCCATCAAATGACAGCCTCGAAATTACTTCGTCAAAGCGATTCTCATATAGATTGAGATCTTTCCAAGACGCATTTTCGCGTTCGCTTTTCACCCAAAGAGTGTCAGTCAAGGAGAGACAATGCGTAAGAGCTATAAAACCGCTTTTTGTTTTACCACCACATAATTCCAATATTTTATTCACGTGGCTGCGGTGTTTGGCCGCACTTCGATCCGCCACCCACGAATCAATATTTTCGCACCAGAATGGCAGGGGGGCATATATTTTCACGATTTTGCAAAATTCAAGTTCACCTTCACCTTCGATGATGAAGTCGCAAAGGGGCGTTTCCCTATTTATAAGGGTGTAGATTAAATTTTGCATATCCGTATATGATATAGAATATTTCGAAAAAGGTGTCAATGATGCTCATTTTTCGCAGTGCTAATTTTTTGCATAAGTCTTCAAAAAACATAATGACGGAAAATATATGATTTCATATAGTTTCTGTCGTTATATACATAATCGTAGTCTTTTCTCCAGATTTTCATAAACCTTTCCATTTCGATAATAAGCAAAGCGGCACATTTTTCGCCACATCCTACGTGAAGTTGCAGGACGCATATGCGTCTGAATCCAACAAAGTTGGAACTTGGACGCTGATTGGCTATGTTGCTCCGGGTGCCGCATCCGCAGGTGCAACGGGAACGACAACAAACTTCACATATACCGGATCTATAGCATCTGAGACTGCTATTGGTGAATTCCAAGGCGGTAACGGCTGGACAGCATCAAATAATACAGCTTTGAACGAATGCGCAATCGGCGCGGGTAACTGGAACATCGCTGTAGCCGCCAACACTAACGGCAATAGTCTTTCTTATACAGCTTCTACGGCATGTCCTCAACTTACTCCGTCTTTCGATAAGATCGGTCAGTAATTTAGGTGTAGCCTAAAGTTTAAAAGGCAGAGCTTTACGCTCTGCCTTTTTCGTCGTATAGCAATCAAGCAACTGATATTGCGATGAATGAGTAAAGTAAAGAAACCACCCGTAATGGTGGTTTTCTTCATGCAAAAGGGCTCCGCATTTGCGGAGCCCTTTTGAATATTGTTAAGCAAGCTTGCTTATTAGTCACCGGAGGCAGCAGCCTTGGTACCGATTTGAGCAAAAGACGGCGTCAGCGGAGTGCAGTTCGTCGCGTCACTCATAACGTTGGCGTAAGTCACACCATCAGTTTTTCCGGTGACATTGAGCGTCCAGGTTTCACTGGCTTTGCAGTCGTTCAATGCGACTCTTGCAGTTGCAATCCAGCCGCCCGCCATTGCTGCGCCAGCCTCGGTTAAAGCGACGGTTGCATCGGCGGCAGGTGTGGAAGTGTAGCTGAAATTAGTCGTTTCATATTGGTTGCCACTCTTCTTTGTACCTGGAGCAGTGTAACCAATCAAAGTCCATCCTCCAAGCTGGTTGGATTCAGATGCGTAAGCATCCTGCAACTTCACGTAGGATGTGGTGAAATTGTGGGGATAGAAAAGCTCTTGCTAATGTAGTTTGTGCCGAAGAATCTTGCGTGATATTAATTACGCTAAAGATCATTTACGCTGAGTGTGACTCGAAGCCTTTTTCTTTGCGGTACATTTCTTCGATGTACGAAGGGCCGTCGCACCAGTATTTCAGAGATTCGTCGTAAAGTTTGCGTCCCGTTTGCGATATGAGAAAATCCGCCAGAACTAATGACGAATCCAGTCGTTCCTTTTTAGCAACGGATTCAACAACCAAGGTTGCGATCTGTTCAATAGCTGCCTGAACCTGTTCTCTTTTTACATCCATACGCGAGTGCTTTTTAAGAATTTCAATTGTGCAAGCGCTTTTGTTGTCCTGAAACAATACTGATCTTTCAAACGCTCCGGAAGGAGCAGACCAATGCAAAAGTCGTCTGCCGTTTTTGTTCCCATGACGCCGTATGCCCCAGTCATGTAGTTTGTCAAAGTGATGTTGGTCGCGTCATTTGCAATTTTTCCACCAATGATATCGTATTGACGGTATGTCTCGATTAGGTCTGGAAAAGCTCCAAACATCCGGTGTGCCACAATGCAGTGTAACCAATTTGTATCGGATGTCGGAAACAGATGTACCATCAATTCCCGCGGAGTGTACTCGAAATGCGAGACTATGCCGTAATTTTGAGTGTGGGCAATAGTCCCGTTGGCAATGGACTTTCGTACCGTGATTTTAGCAAAAGCCTCCGCCTGGGCAAAGTCCGTTGTCAAATAAAAACCTTTACCGAAATCTTTGTAGCGGGCGCACCGCTCCAGGTCAGGGGTGGTGACCTCACAGAAGCTGCCGTGATACAAAACGACAGGTTCATGCAGACTGAACATTTGGGACTCCTCTAGCCGCAAGATATTGTTTTATGTCTTCGAGTACGGCAAAATCACCTTCAATATGGAATAACTCCCACATGTCCCTTATGTAGCGGAATACGCCAAAGCGATCAAATACCTTGGCCATTTCGGGAATGGGAATATGCTCTTGCTCGGCCGCAAGCCGCACTAGCCGAGCCTGCATGTATGTTATTTGCATATTTTCGTTCATACCCTCTAAAATAAATAATGTGCCGTAAAAAGTCAATAGGGTAAGTCCCTTAGCTTCAATGAATCACTCCTAACACCATCACTCAGAAAACTCAAAAACCTTCAGAAATAAACAGAACCAAATCAACCTACAGCTGAGCCAGGTTCATCAAATCATCAACCTGTTTCTTGTTTGCAAGGTCTTGCTTAAATTTGTCGGATTCGTAGATTTTCCTTATGAGTGAGACTTTAATGGTGCTTGATTCAAATGACTTGACCGCGTCAGTTGTTTTACCGTGAATTCTGTATGCGCAAAATACTATGTCGCATTTCATTGAAATGGCTGTTTGAAGATTCGCTTTTATCGCATCTGCGTAATCTCCCAAACTGTAAATTCCAACGGTCAACGACCCATTGATTTCCAAAACAACAAAAATGTCCTTGGAACATCCAATATCCCTTTTTTCGTGCAATATTTTTACGCTTTCGGTATATTTGTTGCAAATAACTTGTTCTAGTAATCTCAATGTCGGCGTCTTGCCAGAGTGCTGTCGCCCTTTAAGTGCAATAATAGTTGTCATGAAGCACTCCTCCTATAGACAAAAATCCCCGCCTTGTTTGGGCGGGGATGGAAGATGATGTTTTTAGTTAGATCCCGTGGATTTGGTTCCAGTGATTAACTTGTCAAAATTAGCGGTGAGGGGTTCACACAGTTTTGTGCCCGTATTGCTAACGGTGCCGTCATACAGAATCGTGCCACCTGTGGTCGAGTTCGGTTTAGTGGAGAGCGCCCAGTTGTCGCCCGCGGCGCAGTCGTTCAAGGTCGACTTGTTATGAGCAGTCCAGTAGGCTCCAGTAAAAGCGTCCGTAGTTATATCTGTTGCACTACCGTATCCGTCAGTGTTGTCATTATCTTCGCAAGTCGCTTTTCCGCAGTAAATGAAGTTGTTCGAATTATTCATCAAATAACCGATTTGCTTCCAGCTACCGACGGTCGTTCCTTTTTCAGCGACATACGCGTCCTGCAACTTCACGTAGGTTGCTCAGAGTCGCAAGCTACTTCAAACGGCAGGTTTTATTTCTATTGCCTACAAGAGATTTCACCAAATTCACTTTCGTAAATCGGTAAAGGGGTTCGTTTGCTCTCTAGCATTAGTCTATAATTAACACGAATAGAACTTAAAAAGAGAACTCCAGTTGGGGTTCTCTTTTTTTTGCATAACTGAGATTTTTTTATACTTCGGTTATCTCATATTCTGGGTGGGCGTCAAAGAATTGATTTACTGTGACGATTGGAATTTTCTTAAATTCCTTTAAAACAAGTAAATCAGAATCCCCACTTACCAAATAATAAGCGTTCACCGCGACAGCACATTCTAAAAACATATTGTCTTTGGGGTCCCTGCATATATCAACGGTTTCAGTTTTTTCGATAATGGTCATTACCTTTGCAATTTGGCTTTTCCATTTTGCTGCGATGTCAGGGCGTTTTTGGGCAATTTTGTCTATGATACGGCAATATTCTGCCATCATGTCTATTGTCGCATACGGCTTTATATCCTGTCGAAAAACGAGTGATAAAAATTTTCGTGGCGCCCCGCTCCAAAAAATACCCGAAATCAAGACGTTTGTGTCGATAACAACGTTCATCGGTTATCCTTGATGAATGCATTCAACATTTCTGGAGTCGTAGATAGATCGTCTGTTATTTTGTCAGTCTCTTCAATAAGAGACTTGAATTCGGACATACTGGGCTTAAGTACCGGCTTGAGCAAAATGTTCGAACCGTCACAAACAACAATCAACTTGTCCCCGATATCTAGGTTCAATTGATTTCGAATGTTTCTAGGAATGACAACCTGTCCCTTTGTTGAGAGACTTGTAATTTCCAAGGTTTCCATAGAGCCTCCGTAAGATTTTCTTACTTTCAATATAAATAAAAACATCTTTCAAGTCAAGAAATCTCTAAAGAAAAAAACGTTATTTATCTTTTTTCTTAAAAAAAAAGGAAAATCCACTACATATTACGTGAAGTTGCAGGATGCTTACGCAGCAGAATCTAACAAGCTCGGTACATGGACGGATATCGGCTATACTGCTCCTGGCACAAAGCAGAGCGGCGGCTCATTCAAGTCAAATGTTTTTGAATACTCTGGCGACATGACGGCCGCCACTGATTTGACGGCCGAAGGCGCAGCTCCAACGGGTGACGAATGGAAAGCTGCCGCTCTGACAGCTTTAAATGACTGTGCAGCAACTTCTACTTGGACTATTAATGTAACAGGCAAGACAACTGGTGTGACTTACGCTAATGGTTATTCGGACGAAACAAACTGCAAACCGTTGACTCCGAGCTTCGAAAACATCGGTACCAAGGCAGGTTCGTAATCGGTTTGTCCTAAATTTTAAAAGGCAGGGCTTCACGTCCTGCCTTTTTCGTCGTAAAGCAACCTGCATCAAAAATTGAAGAAATAGTAATATACAAAGAAACCACCCTTGCGGGTGGTTTCTTTTGAAAAGAATTTTATGGACTTCAGGAAAAATTAGCTGGACGACTTAACAGTTCCCTTAGCCAGCTTCTCAAACTGCGGCGTAAGAGCCTTGCATTCGGCATCAAGGGTACCCGTTGTCCAGGCCGCGCCATTCCCGGTTGAAGACTGGTTTGCGGTCAGAACCCAAGTCTTTCCCTTAGCGCAATCATTAAGTGCGACTACAGATGTTGCTGTCCATGCAGCCTTAGTTGTAAGAGCAGCTTTGGCACCCCAGGAATCCGTATATGTGAAATTTGCGGTGTTGCTGATTTCGTAACCGATATCTTTAAATGACGAAAGCGTATCACCAATTTCAGCAATGTAAGCATCCGCCAACTTCACGTAGGTTGCGGCCTTTTTCAGGAGCATCTGGGCCATCGCTGCGACAAAGACGTTGAGTAGTGCGAGTGCGTAGAACATCAAACTCCGCTTGTATCGAAATATATAAAACTTTTTGTAAAAATGATATACCTATTGCTTTTGTTAAAATTTTAATGTATATTATAGGTATATTAAAATTTTGAGGATGCAAAATGCAGGTTGTGTACGCAGATAAGGAATTGGCTCGTTGCGCAGGCGATAAGGCCTATGCGGTGAGGACAATGGGGCAAAGGCGAGCGGATGCATATTCGACAAGAATAGATGCATTGCATAGAGCGGTTGACTTGGACGCCTTGAAAAACGTGGCAGGACGTTTTCACGAATTAACCGGCGATCGAGCCGGTCAATGGGCATGTGATTTGGACCATCCGTATCGGCTTATCTTTAAACCGGTCATGAATAGCGACGGAAATGTCATTGGATTGATTGTTGAACAAACTGTTTCCATTCTAGAAATTGTAGATTATCATAAGTAGGAGTACTTATGCAGGTATATAGATGTGATGAATTGGCTGTGGTTACCCCGCCGGGGCGCCATCTTGCTGAAAAACTTGAAGAAATGGGCCTGGATGCGAATGACCTGGCTGCACGCATGGGGTACACGCCCAAGGCGGTAAATGATATTCTGCAGGGAAATTGCCGAATCACGCCTGAATCGGCCATCTCACTTGAAATGGTTACGGAAATCCCTGCGGGTTTTTGGTTGCGTAGTCAGATGGCTTACGACGAGTTCCTTTCGCGTGAAAAAATCAAGGCTTCGTTGACGGATCAGTCCCTTTGGAAAAAGTCCTTTCCTGCGGAGGTTAACGTCCGTGAATGGGTGCTCCAAAAAAAAGAAGAAAGCAAGTCTTTAATGCCTTTGTTGAAATTCTTTGCCGTGGCGTCTCCGCAGGCTTGGGATAGCTATTATAAGAAAGCGCAGCTGAAAGTGGCTTTTCGTATATCCCTGGCCGAGGTCAAGGATCCGTATGCCACGTCAGCTTGGATTCGCCGAGGCGAGATTCTGTCGGATCGTGATCCGATGGAAAAACAGGAGCAGATTCCCGTCCGCAAGCGGCTGAAGGTGGCTCTTCCTGAAATTATCGCTTTTGCGGCGGCAAATAAGACGTTGCCGAAGCGTGAAAAGAAAATTACCTATTGGACGCCCGAGGCAGAAGTTGTTGATGACTGCATGACAGGCTTGCAGGAGCTATGCCGTAAAATCGGTATCCGTGTTCTGTTTGTACAGAACTTCAGGAGCGCCCCTATCTATGGCATGTATCGCTGGTACAAGGATGTTCCCCTTATCCAGCTTCACGACCGTTTCAAGGACCGTGCAACCATGTGGTTTACGTTTTTCCACGAGCTGGCCCATGTGCTTTATCATGGCAAGAAGGGAATTTGCCTGCAGAACATTGAAATTACGCATAACCATCCCGAAAAGGAAGACGAAGCAAATTGCTTCGCGCAGAAATGCATGGTAGATGCAGGATTTCAGGTGTAGTTAGTACGTCAGTCCGTATCCGTACGGGTAAAGTCCGGTTTTTCCGTCGCCTTCGTTGATTGGAATCTGGCTTGCGTCTTTGGGCCAGGTGTGCGGTAGCTTTCCTGTCGGCTTGACTTTGCCGAAGAGTACGTCTGCGACTCCGGCGCCTTCGCTGCCGGGGAGCCATGCGACTACGAATGCATCGGCGGTTTCGATGAGCGAGGTGATGGGGAGGGGGCGGCCGGTGATAAAGACAACAGCGACTTTATGGCCTGCGGCCTGCCAGCTTTTTATTTGCGAAATGTAGGAGTCGGTGCTGCTGAAGCTGGTGCCTTCGTAAGAGGATTCGGAAAGAACTTTGTTGTTGAAATCGCCGGAGCGGAAGTCTCCGAACCATTCGGCGTAAGGTGCTTCGCCAATAACGTAGACGATGGTGCCTGCTGCCTCGGCCGAGGTGACGCGAGCGCCGCTTGCGACTTCGTCAAAGCCCGCTTGGATGGAGGTTGCGCCGGGAACGCTCGTGGTTGTGCCTAGCCAGCCTTGGGTCCATCCGCCGCACTGTAGCCCGGTGTTGTTGGCGTGGCTTCCGGTCAGGAATATTTTGTCTGTGGCCGAAAGGGGGAGTATGTTTTCGTTCTTGAGGACAACCAGGCTTTTCTGCACGGCTTCGCGGGCTATTTTTCGGTGTTCTGCGCTGCCGATGTTCGCTGTCACGCCGACGTACGCTGCGGGGCCGCTCGGATTGTCGATTCTGCCGGCGCGGATTTTTGCGCGCAGGATTCGTCGGACGGCGTCCTTGATGCGGTCTTCGCTGATTTGCCCTGCCTGAACAAGCGTTTTCATGTTACTCATGAATGTTGTTGCCGATTGCGGCACCATCGCCATATCGATTCCCGCGTTAATCGCGTTCTTGATGGCGTCCTTCGATGATATGCCGGTGAGTGTTCCGGAGTAGTCTCCGGCGGCTCCTGGCGTTGTTGAATTTTCGATACCTTCCCAGTCGGCAATGACGTAGCCGTCGAAGCCGAGTTCGGTTTTGAGGATTCCGGTAAGTCTTGCGGAATCGACGTGCTGATGGACTCCGTTAATTTGGTTGAAGCTTGCCATGACGCTCAGGGCGCCTTGCTCGATGGCTGCTTCGTAGGGCGGCAGGTATTTTTCGCGGAGTTCCTTGTCGGTCATGGTGGCGTTGCCGCGGTCTTGTCCATTGTCTGTCGCTCCGTCACCGATAAAATGCTTGATGGTGGTAATGACTCGCCATTCTGCATTGTAGTGGTCGCCCTGTTGCCCGCGGACGTATGCGGCGCCTAGGCTTGCTACGAGTTCGGCGGTTTCACCGAAGCCTTCGTAGACACGGCCCCAGCGTTCGTCTTGCGGTACGGTGATTGCGGGGGCGAAGTTCAGGTCTATGTGGGCGGCCCACATTTCTTCTGCGACTGCCTGGCCGATTTTGCGGACCAGGGCGGAATCTCTCGTGGCGCCAAGACCGATGTTATGCGGGAATATGGTCGCGTTTTTTACGTCGCCCATTCCGTGAACGTTGTCTTTGCCATAAATGACGGGGATGGTCTGGCTCCACGCTTTTGAATAGAACGTTGCCGTGTAGTTGCCGCCCCCTTCGAGGGCGGAACCGCAGGCGGCGCTACCGCAACTTACCGTAGGCGCCATGGGCTGCGTCATTTGCGCAATCATGTCGTCTAGGGACATGTTCGCAAGAAGATTATCGATTTTTGTTTCGACGGGGTCTCTTTTTAAGGTGATTTTGCCGTAGTCCTTTTGGGTGGAGGCAACGCTGAGGGTCTCGGGAAGGAATCCTGTCTTTCGGATGATAAGACTTTGTTCCGTATCTTTTTTTAGAATCCCGGTTCCGTTACCTGTCGTGCTGACGTTCGAGATGAGGGTCCGCTTTCCGTCTATGTTGATGGCGATTACGTACATTCCCTTGGGCAATCCGGCGGTGAGCTTGGTTGCGTTTTGGATGGAATATGAACCGGAGCTTGAATGGAGTTTCTTGCTTTTGATGACTTTCCCGTTCAGGTTGAGAATTTCCAGGACGGCATTTTTCCCGTTGAGTAAAATACGGTCGTTTTTGAGCGTTGCTGTTTTCTTTATGCTTAGGCTTGCGTCGTCGAATACGAATACGCCCTTTTCGTCGGAGAGTGTCCGCGCATTGGAAAGCAGGCTCGGGAGCGTTCTGATGGTGGCTACCGCGTTGTGGATCGGGGTGCCGGATTCATCGATGACGGTTCCCGTGATGTTGGCCTGTGCGATCGCACAAGCGGCGAGTGCGGAAATGACTGCTTTGGAAAAGTTCATGATTTTACCCTGGTTTATAGGATATAATCTATATTTATTTAACCTGAATAGTAAAAAAAGTTAAAAATTCTTGTGCACGGTCGAAAACATCAATATTTCCCGCTCGACAGTTCGCCCGAAGTCACTTCTGATTGAGCATTCCCAGACGGTTGCCACGCGGTAACCCATCAGCGAGAGTTTCCAGTTGGTCTTGATGTCACGCACGATGCACAAGTATTTCTGGCTTCGTATCCTCGGAATGCACCGCCTGCATCATTTGCGAGCTGTTCATCGGGGTGTGTTTTTTGCGCTTACGGACCATGGTGAAAAAGATAGGAAAACTAGTTTGCGAATATCACCGCTTCGAGGGGGCGCATTTTTCCGGGTTCCGTATCGCTGTAATTCGAGATAATCAGCTTGCTGCCCGCTACGATTGTGCTGTCATAAGTAGCGTCTGTTTCGCTCATGTTCACAAGAACGGTGACGGTATCGTTTTCGTTCCCGTTTGTGTAGATTCTCTTATATGCAAAAATCTGCGCATGATCGGCAAGAATCGGCGTGAAAGTCCCTTGTGTGAGCGCCTTTTGCTGCTTGCGAATTTCGGAGAGCTTTCTATACCAATTCAATACCGATGCGGAATCCTCTGTTTCGCTGAGGGCGTTTACGGTCTTGAAGTTTTCGTTCAGCGCAAGCCAGGGCTTGCCTGTAGTGAATCCCGCATTTGTGCTCGTGTCCCATTGCATTGGGGTGCGGGCGTTGTCGCGGCTGAACGCCTGCACGAACGAAATCGCCTGCTCGGGTGAATAGCCTTCCTGCAAAGCCAAATTGTATTGTGGCCTTGTGTTCACATCATTGTAAACTTCGACGGAGTTCCACTTGACATTGGTCATGCCGATTTCCTGACCTTCGTAAATAAAGGGCGTTCCCCGGAGGGTGAGCATGAGGGTGCCCATCGCTTTTGCGGCAAGCGCGTGGTCTGCCTTTTCGCTAAAGTAGGCGTTGACTGAACGTGGCTTGTCGTGGTTCTCGAAGAATACCGGATACCAGCCGTTGCTTGCCGTGGCGACCTGGCTGTTGATAAGGGCGCTCTTGAGTTCGGGTATAGAAATCTTTTTTGCCTTGTGCCAAATGTCGCCTCCTGGCAGGTGGTTGAATTCGAACAACATGTCGAATGCGCCGTTGTCGCCCACCCAGAACTTGAGCGATTCGGGGCCGACTCCGTTCGCTTCGGCGACGGTAAAGATGCCCTTGCCCGCGACGGTTTTTTGCCTAAATTCGTAAAGGTAGTCGAGAATGCCATCGGTATTGGCGGTCATATCGTGAATGCTGACCATACCATCTGCGCCATCGGGCTTGCCGTCTGCCATTTCGGCGGGTTTCTTGATGTAGGGAATAGCGTCGATTCGGAAACCACCCACGCCCTTGTTAATCCAGAAATTCGTGATGTCGTACAGGGCCTGTCGCACATCGAGATTAGCCCAGTTCAAGTCGGGCTGCGCGGTCGCGAAGGTGTGCAGGTAGTACTGCTTTCGGTCTTCGTTCCATTCCCAGGCGGAGCCGCCGAAAATGCCGCGCCAGTTATTCGGTGCGGAACCATCGGGCTTTGCGTCTCGCCAAATGTACCAGTCGCTCTTGGGATTGTCCTTGCTTTTCTTGGATTCCAGGAACCATTCGTTCTGATCGGATGTGTGATTGAACACTAGGTCCATCACGATTTTGATGTGGTGCCTATTGGCTTCGGCAATCAACGAATCCATGTCTTCCATGGTGCCGTAAAGCGGATTAATTTTGTAGAAGTCTGCAACGTCGTAGCCGTTATCGACCATGGGCGAGGCGTACACCGGCGTAAGCCAGATGCACCCGACATTCAGCGATTCCAGGTAGGGGAGTTTTTGCGTGATACCCTTGAGGTCGCCGGTGCCGTTCCCGTCAGAATCCATAAAGCTGTTCGGATAGATCTCGTAGCAGACGGCTTGTTTCCACCATTCTATCGGGGCGGCCCCTGCGCCCTTTTCCACCGCCTTAGCGCTTTTTTGCGCTGCCGGTGCGTTTTCCTGTTTCCCACAAGAGGTGAGGTTAATGGCGAGTGTTGCAGCCAATGCTGCTGTCGAACAGAAAGCAAACCAATGCTTCATAAAATGCTCCTTTCTCGGGCCCAAAGATAGTTTAAAATGAAGTGTTTTGCGTGAGAAACTTTAAACAAGATGACGCTTATAAATGGGAAATTGTATGTTATAGAATAAAGGTTGCGTATGGAACTTTATCACGGAAGTAATATAGAGATCGCGGTCCCCGAAATTACACAAGAGAATGTCTGACTGTTTATTCCGTATAAAGTTTCAAAAATAAGCAACGAGATTTGCTTGCGGGAACATTTGACTGCGACAGAGGCTGTTTTTAAGTTTTACAAGACAAAATTGTCCCGCTTATTTGGTGACGAAAAGACGATATTTGGGCAATTTGGCTTTTTGGTGCGTTGATGAATACGCGACTTCTCCAAAAAGTCTACTTCGGATGTTGCTCTTTTTTGAAAAACAGGAACCCTTCAGTATCTTTCAGAAAATACCGAAATTCTCCATACGCAGTGCAAAGGATATATTCTAGACTGTATAGACAAATTCGTTTGCGTAAGGGGCTTGTAGAAGGGGAACTCTCCTTGGTTTGCCTATCCTCCCGCTCTAGATACCCCTTAGACATTACAAAATTGCGAAAATCCACCATTATCTTTATAAAACCGCCCGTTTTTGTAAACTTTTTGAGCGTTTTGCTTGTTTTTTTTATTATTTTTAAGGGTAAAAGAGTTTTTGCTCTTGCCCTCTAGTCGAAATCTCGAAGTTTCACATACGTGAGAGCAAGGCGAACGCTCGCGCAGACATACCGTTGTTGCGGTGTGTTTCAGTTTGCTATGCCGACTTTTGAGTCGGCCTTTGGCCGTATGGTCAAAGGCAACAGCCCTTTGGGGGCGCGGGTCGTTTGCGTTTATCACGTATAGGCATTCGAGAGCCTCGGCTAGGTAAATGCAATGATCTGCGCCCTTTTTGTATTATTTCAAAATCGACAAAATTATTGCTCGCAGGGGAAAAACTCCGTCAGTGTAAATAATGGAGGCTGTTATGGCTAAAATAATGAATAGGTGCTTGATTTCGCTGTCTGTTGTCTTTATGACATTATCGATTGCTGTGGCTGGCGAAGTTCATCCGGGTCTGAAAAACGCAATTGACAACGGCGACTACAAAATGGCGAAAAACCTAATAGAAAAGGTTGGTGTGAAGGACATTTATTGTCCTGGTTCATTAAGTGTAATGGATGCTGAAAAAGTTTATGGAAGTATTTTAAAAGAAGATCCTTTTGCAATAATAGAGGGCTATAAAGGTAATAATGTTTTTGTTGATCCGAATTTTGAAATTGAATATGCCGAAAATAAATGTAATAGTTCGCAAATGGGTGATGGTAAAATTTGTGGCCGATGGAAGGAGCATAGAGCTCTCAAGCGAGATGGCTCTGTGTCTAAGATGTTTGATAAATGGATAAAGGAGGATAAGGGGTTATGTTTGAATGCTGAAACAATGAATAATTGTGTGATGTTTGTCATTAAAAAAAATGATGTCAAAGAGCAAATGGAAATTATAAGAAAAATTGATAAAAAGAAGTTGATCAAATATGAAGGAGTTGTTGAAAAAGATACCGTTGTTAAGGAACCCATTCCGAAGGATAAGTGTCTGTTCAACCTTAGGGACTTTGAGCAAATGCAAACATTGGCTATTGGTGCCAAGCAGAATGCGACAGGTACTTTTGAATTTCCTTTTGGTTATTGCACGTTTAATGGAACTAAGCAGGCTATCAATACATGTGTGAAAAAATTACATGAAGCAGTCAAAGATGCTGAAAAGAAATGTAAAAGTGGAAAAATGATTAAAGATGTCAAGAAAACTGTAAAAAGAAAGGAACTTGTTTTTCCGCTAAAATACGAAATGATGGGAATCAGGAAGAATTTGTTAGCTGTCAAATGGTATGAAATGGATGATGAATGGTGGGAAAATTTCACTTTGTTGTCAAAATATTTAGATAACCCTAAAGAAAAAGATGCAGTTGATGAAATGAAACAGAAGTATTCGTCAAAAGGTGATTTTGATATTGCGGATCTTGTTAGAAATTGTAAAATATATCCGAGTATCGATAAAAAAATTGCAAAAGCATTTGGTTTTGAAGTGTTCTCTTGTAAGAAATTGTTGAATGACTATATGTTAAGAGGGGAAAAATGCGATGCTGAAAAATCTAGCTGGATTTTGAAGATGCCGACAACATTAAATGGAAGGGATTCTGTTGCTGCATTAGCGTGTGATGCGAAAACTGGGAAATTTCGATCTTTAGAAAAATATGAATTTATTAGTAAAGAGTTTTGTGAAAATGTAGAATCGAGCTGGATGAAAACCTATTATAAAATCAGCTATGATGTTGGTTATGGTAGAAACCCCGTTTGGTATGATTCGATTACCATTGTGTGTGACAAAAAAGATGGGAAATTTAGGGATCTAAATCTTCCCGAAAAGTATATGGGTTTGTGTACCAAAGAAAAACAAAACACCGAGTTTTTTGTTTGGGCTACGTGCGTAGATGAAATGTGGCAAGATACGAAAATTGTAAATACGAAAAATCAGAAATTTGAACCTGGTGAATTTGTGGAAGGTGAAATAAACTCAAATTATCACTACTTTAAAGATCTCAGAGACAATCAAATATATCGTGCTGTGAAAATCGAAGATCAAATTTGGATGGCTGAAAATTTGAATTATTCTGATTCGCGGCTATTAGCCAATAGCTGGTGCTATGATAATGACAGTAGTAATTGTGAATTATATGGCCGACTTTATACGTGGTCAGCGGCGATGGATGCTTTGGGGACTTTTTCGAATAGTGGTAAAGGTTGTGGTAATAATAATACAGAATGTGTCCCGCAATATCCTGTTCGTGGCATTTGTCCCGAAGGTTGGCATTTGCCGGATAGTCTAGAATGGAAAACTCTTTACAGAACTGTTGGAGGTAAACCTTATGCTATTCAGGCAAATAATCTTTGGCCCAATGCTGCAGATGAATATAGTCTGTCAATTGTTCCTGCAGGAAGTTATAATGAAAAAAAGTTTTATCCTAGCGATGCCTTTTTTTGGAGCTCAACGAAAGATGGTGAAAGAATTTATCGTTGGTATGTTGGAAATCAATTCGCAGGTTTTGAAGATGTCTATAACAAGGGACAAGGATATTCGATACGATGTCTAAAGGATGCTTCTAAATAGTTTTCGTACTCCTCTTGACAATAGTTTTCCGATAACTTATATTTGTAGTGTTCAAAAGTGTAGTTTGACGCTTTGAACGTTGAACCGTAAAGCCCCGCCTTTTTTAGCTTGTAGGCGGAAGGAGTAAAAGATGAAGGATACGCTGAATAGCGGCTGTGTTGATATTTGGCTGGATGACATTGTCCCTTGCCTCAAAGATACCCAAACGGGTGAAATCAAGGAAACTGTTGTGTTCAAGATTGAGAGCCGCTCGTTTCTGAGAAAGTTCAAGGAAAAGGATGGATGGGGAATCAATTGGATTGATGTTCCCAAAGAAGTTGAGGTATACGCTCTCGCCTTGAAAGAGAATAACGAAATTCAGGGGC
>NZ_CAMVDO010000042.1 GCF_947166265.1 uncultured Fibrobacter sp.
ACTGGAACCAGCCGCCTGCACGTTTCTTTGCCGGCGACAACGAAAGCCATCAGGGAGCAGCAATTGACTCCATCGTGTCTTCGGGCTGTATCATTGGCGGCGGTACGGTAGTCAAGAGCATCCTCTCCCCCGGCGTTTCTATCCAGAAGGACGCCCTGGTCGAAGAATCTATCCTTTTCCCGAACGTGACGATTGGACCGGGTGCCAAGGTGCGCCGCGCCATCATCGAAAAGGGCCTGCATATTCCGGCAGGCTTCCAGATTGGCTACGACCTGGAACGCGACAAGAAGCTCTTCCACGTGACCGAATCCGGCATCGTGGTGCTTGCAAAGGATACCATTATAAAAGCTTAACAAGGCGAGTGCAGCGTCAGACCGCTTGCGGGCTGACATTGCCGAGCCGCTAAGGCTTGCGCTCGAAGCGTGCAACGCGTAGAGGGCGAGCGTCGCATATTCTTTCAAAAACGCATTAGAAAAGTCCCAGTCGAATGACTGGGACTTCTTCATTAAAGGATTTTAGGATCGATTACTGCTGACCAAGAAGGCCACCAAGATCGAGACCACCTTCTCCGTTACCGCCGAAGAGGTCGCTCAAATCAGAAGCATCGCCACCGCACATCATCGGGGCCATCATTTTAACCATTGCGAAAGCCATGCCAGTCGGATCTTCAACCTTCGAGGTAACGACGTTGCCTTCGCAAGTCACGGTCGCTTGCTGTTCTTCAGCCTTGGCCTGTGCTTCAGCGCAAGTTTGTTCAAGCGTAGCAGCATCAACACCTTCGCCAACCGTGGTTTCAGTGATAAAGACGCCACCTTCCACAAACATTCTCGTTACAGAAGACACACCGTCAACAACAGTCGTCATCACGATTACGTTTTCATCGGAATTATCGAGTTCGCAAGATTCAACATGATTTGCAGCGGAATCCAGGAGGTCCTTCGGATTCAAAGCGCTAGAAGAGGTGGGATCTTCAGCGTTAGATTCGCTAGATTCCGGATCTTCGCCACTTGCTTCGCTAGAAGTCGGATCTTCCGAACCAGCTTCGCTAGATGCAGGTTCTTCTCCCTTAGATTCGCTGGAAGCCGGATCTTCAGCGTTAGATTCGCTAGAAGCGACAGTTTCGCTGGAACCGACGGATTCGCTGGAAGCCGGGGTTTCGTCGTCGGTGGATGCCGATGTGGAAGATTCGTTACAAGCTACCAAGCCGAAGGTTGCGGCAACGGTCAGCGCCATAGCGAGTTTTTTGATATTCATTTAGAACTCCTTTTCTAATAGTTACGCAAAATATACTTTTATGTCACTTTATTTTCAATAGTTTCTCTAAAAAAAGCATCTTTTTTACCACAAATGTGTTTTTTTGCACATATGGCTTTTTATATTTACATTATCATGAAACTTTTAGCTACCCCCCCCGATTTAAATAAAATTGCGCGCCCGAACTGGATTGAAATCAACTTAGACGCCCTCTGCAACAACATTCAATTTATCAGGAGCCAGATTCCGGCCAACACAAAGATTCTCCTACCCGTAAAGGCGGATTCTTACGGCCACGGAAGCCTCGCCTGCTCCTTTGCAGCCAAATTCGGTGGAGCCGACTACCTGGGTGTAGCCCATATTAGCGAAGGAATGCTGCTCCGTCAATACGGTATGGACCTGCCGATTTTGGTACTTGGCCCCTGTACCCCTGCCGATTTTGCCTATTTCGTCGAATTTCAGCTGACGGCAGCCATCACCGACATTCGTACGGCAATGAGCTTCGACCAGTTCCTGCGAGACACGGGAACCACCTGCAAGGCCCACCTCGCCATTGACACAGGCATGAACCGTTACGGTTTCGACGCCGAGGACTTCAACAACATCCGTGCAGCCCTCAGCCTAAAAAATCTCAAGTTCGAAGGAATGTTCACGCATCTCGCCACCGCCGACATGCCGGGGAACCCCAAGACCCAGATTCAGATTCAACGTTTTGCAAGACTTGTCGACGTACTCGAAGCCGAAGGTCTCCGCCCCGAAATCTGCCATTGCAGCAGCTCGGCAGGCACCCTCTTGCACCCCGAAAGTCATTTTGACATGGTTCGTCCGGGCCTCGCCCTTTACGGGTACAATTGCATGGGAGCGACCCCTTCCCCATGGCCGATCAAGCCCGTCATGAGAATCAAGGCCACGATTCGCCACATCCACGACGTGAAGCCCGGCGAAACCGTAAGCTACGGCGGCTACTGGATGGCACAACAGCCCACACGAATCGCAACGGTCGCTATCGGTTATGGTGACGGTTACCTGCGCGGCGGCTACAACAAGGGATTTCTGTTCATTCGCGGACAGCTCTGCCCGATTCTTGGACGCGTCTGCATGGACGCCACCATGGTCGACGTAAGCCACATTCCGGATGTGCAAGTTGGCGAAACCGTCGACGTGATCAACGGTGAACTGGACCATCGAATTTCTATGGAAAGCGTCGCCGACGACCACCACACCATTCCCTACGAATTTACAAGCCGCGTGGCACGCCGCCTGTACCGCAAGTACTACTGGAAAAACAGGCTCGTCCGCTGGGATTACCTGCGTCAGGAATTCGGCGTCAAGGACTACAAGGAATACCCGCTGCGATAGCCAAAACCTATATAATCAAGAAAGGCTCCCTAAAGGGAGCCTTTTGGAGTTCTCATACCTCTTTGGGCGCTTTCGTATTAGAGGAAATCAGGGTCAATCGTCGGTTCGTAACCAGGCTGAACGAAATCTTCCGGAGCAATGCCGCGCTTACGCGCGGCTTTTTCTTGCTTGATAAGTTTGCGTTCCGCAGCCTTCGCCTTACGGTTCGCAGCGCGCGCGGCGCGTTCGGCAAAGCGCTGGGCGCGCGTCTTGCGTTCCTTGTAAGGAGCAACTTCTTCCGGGAAAAGCGCCAGAGGTTCTTCGTCGATGAGTTCTTCTTCCTCCTCTTCGAAGCGCATTTCGGGATCGAAGTCGCGGAACGCGTCTTCTTCGTCATAAACAGGAGCGTCCATCGGACATTCCTTCTTGAGAAGTTTCAGAACTTGTTCAAAAGGCTTTTCGAGCGGCACCTTGAACTTCATCTTCTTGCCCGTCGTCGGGTGGATGAGTTCGATTTTTACCGCCTGCAGCAGCTGGGCGGGAGCAATTTCAAGAACCTTCGCGGCGATGTCCTTCATCAAGGGAGATACGCGGTTCAGGCAGCCGTCGCGACCATCGTACAGCGGATCGCCCACGACCGGGTGGCCCATATAGCGGCTATGCACACGGATCTGGTGCGTACGGCCAGATTCCAGTTGCAATTCCAAAAGTGTCGCAAATGCGAAAAACTTCTTCGCCACAAAATGCGTACGACTTTCCTTGCCTCCCGAGACCACAGCCATCTTCAGGCGATTTTTCGGGTTACGCCCGATGGGGGCATCAATTGTTCCTTCCAAATCGCGGGGATGCCCCCACACCAGGGCATTGTAGGTACGATGCAGCGTACGCGTTTCCAGCTGATGAGCGAGATGCCTGTGCGCAGCATCGTTCTTTGCGACCACCATAAGCCCTGGTGTATCCTTGTCCAGTCGATGGACAATGCCCGGGCGTAACGGACCGTTGACCGCAGACAAATTTTCCTTGAAGTGATACAGGAGACCTGCAGCAAGCGTCCCGTTCTGCACGCCGTTACCCGGATGCACCACCAGGTTACGCGGCTTATTCAACACAACAATATCATCGTCCTCGTAGACAATGTCGAGCGGAATGTTTTCGGGTTCCAGGGTACTGGCCTCTTTTTCGGGAACCTTGTCCACCACCACGACCATTCCCGCCTCAACGCGGAAATTCTTGGGAGAGACAACACCACCCACCTTGACTTCGCCAGCGGCAATCAGTTTCTGGACATCGGTGCGGGAAACGTTATCCATAACGCCCACAAGGAACTTGTCGATGCGCTCACCGGAATGCTTTTCTTCTACGAGGTAATTCATTATAGATCCTTCTCCCCATTCGGGGATCATGCCCACTAAGGCAACAAGTTGCCAAGTGGTCAAAGAGACTCTTCTTCGTTGCGCTCAGGATGACAAGAAGCGTCGCTCAATTGTTTCGCATCGTTCGCAGCAGCGCCCTTGTTTTCTTTTTCTTCTTTGATCTGCTTGTGGATTTGCTTCAAAATCAGCGGCGAAAGAATCACAATTGCTACGCCGACGGTCACAAAGGAATCGGCGACGTTGAATGTCGGAAACCGAGTCATGATAAAGTCGGGAAAATCGCAATCGATAAAGTCCACCACCATAGAAAGACGCATACGGTCGATAAAGTTACCGATAGCTCCGCCCAAAATCATCACCACACCCAAGCGGCTCATCCAGTCACGTTTGTCGATGGACTTGTAGAACCACAAAAGGATCACAGAGGCTATAATCGAAATCAGCAAGAAAAACAACCACGACGGCAGGAAAGGCATCAGGTCTTGCGGACGACTGCTAAAGGCAGCCCCCTTATTGAACACCAACTGAAAGCGGACCAAGTCCCCTACAACACCGATAAAGTCATGGTTCGGAGCCCCCGTTTCGTTGGTGAAACGAACTAGCGCCCACCACTTTGTCAACTGATCGGCGACAATGCTAAAAAGGATAACGCCCAGATGAAACGGCCACTTGTTTATAAAACTAGTAATTTTCATTTTCAATTCCAAAATTTTTCGATTTCATTCACTACGGCCCTTCGGCAAGCTCAGGGACCTTGGTGAACTTTGCTCCAGGATGACACTCCAATTTTTCATTCTTAATTTTTAATAGCTTCCGCCTCACGCTTCAATTTGGCATAAGACTTTTCAATCCAGGAATCCGAATAGAAATGCAACATGGTCGACTTGATAATCCGTTTCACGGTATCGCGAGTAATCTTCACCTTCTTTTCAGAAGCAAAGAGGCTTGAGCCATCGCCGATCAGTTTCATGTTCTCGGCTGCCATAAAGAGAGGCCACAGGCAGAAGAGTCTCGTACGCATTTTCACGTTCGGAATTAACTTGGTATAGGCAATCGCATCATCCAGATGCCCCCACGCCTTTTTTACAAGTTCGCCCATGACGGCAGCACGGCGTTTATTAAAGTCAACCTTAGCAGCCGCATCCGCCGGGACGTCAAACATTTCATACGAATGAGCGAACCCATGACGACGGCAGATTTCTTCGGGTACAAAGCATACTCGGCGACCGGAGTCTTCTACACAGTCTTTCACGATGTTTGCCACCTGGAGTGCAAGTCCGAAGCTCACATCGAGTTTCTGCATTTCGACCCTGCGGGCATCGCTAATCAGGCAGGTGTCCGCCGCAAACAGATTCGTCAATAGCTTTCCGACAATACCGGCCACATAGTAGCAGTATTCATCGAGGTCGGCGACACTTTCGAGCGTAAACCAGCCAGAACTGAGCGCCGCCTCCTGCCGAAGAGCAAACTTCGCCATGCCGTGACACATTTCAATCGTTACCGCACGCACCGGAGCGGCATAGACTTCGGGCAATTCCTTCAGCAGCGGAACCACCACATGCGTATGCAGGCAAAGGTTCATGTACGGGTGCTCCGACTTACGCCAACTTTCGGGCAGAGAGCGTTCAAACTCGGACACCAGGTCGTCAGGCAATTCTGACGTCTTGAAAATTTCGGCAAACTTTCCCAGGACAATTTCCTTTTCGGAAGCCTTCATGTCGGGGTCATCTTCGACCGTGTCCGCGATGCGAAGATACAGGTACGCAAGAAGGATACTCTTATGGAGTTTTCCCTTGAGGATGTTGATGTTTAACGCAAACGTCCTAGATACCAGCAACAAGATTTCTTCGGCATACTTCCAAGCCGCACGCCCATCCAGGACGCTTTCGCCTACACCTATTGATTCAAGAATATTGGACATAAGTTTTTAGTTGGTAGAACGAGCTAGTACATCGTCTCCGCGTAGACATCTGGCGGAATCTTTTTCGTCATCGCCATGGCGTTCACATATTTCCACAGGCGCCCGTGCGATTCAGCATTTTTCAGTTTCTTTGTAAAGCTCCATATCGTTCGGTTGTAGATATCCACCTCGTTCTGGAAGTTTCCCTTGATTTCGGTTTCGTAACGAACCTTCCTATACTCCAGGAAATACGCGGACTGGTAAAGTAGCGCAGTTCTGGACTTGGCGATGCGACAAAGGACGACATCCAAAATAATAAAGAGGGGCGAAACGGCAAAACCGTAATACCAGGGGAGCTCCGTCCAATTATAAATAAACCAGACGGACGGTAGAGCAGAAAACAGGGCGGTCATCAACGAAAACAGAAGGTCCAACCCCAGCCAGTAGCCCCGCCAAGAAGGAAGAACCACCCACTTTATCCCTTTTTTGATCATTTTTTTGAAATAAAGCGGGTACGAGACACGGTAAAACCAAAAATACAGTCCTACCCAGAACAGAACGGGAACCCAAAACCAATAATCCAAACTATCTAGTATCGACATACGGGTATAAATTTAGAAAAAAAATGCTATATTTTGCCCCGAAAAAATCTTTCAAGGACTAATCTTATGAAACGTACTCATAACTGCGGCCAGCTGCGCAAGGCAGATGTTGGCCAGACCGTAACACTCGCCGGTTGGGTGGATCGCCGCCGCGACCATGGTGGTGTGATTTTCGTTGACCTCCGCGACAAGTATGGCAAGACCCAGATCGTTTTCAACCCCGACTACAACGCCGACGTGTTGAAGACCGCCGAACAGCTCCGTAACGAATACGTTATTTACGTGACTGGTAAGGTCTACGCCCGCGAAGAAGGCAACACAAACGAAAAGCTCGCTACGGGTGAAATCGAAGTCAAGGCTGACAAGCTCGAAATTTTGAACGCCGCCCTCACTTCTCCGCTCGCCATTAACGACCCGAACGAAGAATGCAAGGAAAACGACGACCTCCGCTTGCAGTACCGCTACCTGGACCTCCGCCGTCCGTGGATCCAGAAGAAGCTCCTCCTCAAGAGCCGCTTCCTCAAGGCCGTGTACGACTTCTTCTATGCTAACGGTTTTGAAAACATCGAGACTCCGGTGCTCTGCAAGTCCACTCCGGAAGGCGCACGCGACTACCTGGTGCCGAGCCGTGTGAACCCGGGCAAGTTCTACGCCCTCCCGCAGTCTCCGCAGCAGTACAAGCAGCTCTTGATGATTGCCGGCATGGACCGCTACTTCCAGATTGCCAAGTGCTTCCGCGACGAAGACCTCCGCGCTGACCGTCAGCCGGAATTCACGCAGATCGACGTCGAAATGTCCTTTGTGAACCAGGACGAAGTCATGGAAATGTTCGACAAGTTCGTGACCGAAGTTTTGGGCAAGGTTTGGAACTTCGAACCGCCGCGCCACATCCGCCGTATGAAGTGGGCAGAAGCTATGCTCAAGTACGGTTCCGACAAGCCGGACCTCCGCTTCGACCTCGAAATCCACGATGTTTCCGAAATCGGTGCAAAGTCCAACTTTGGCGTGTTCAAGAACTGCGTTGCCGCCGGTGGCAAGATCCGCGGTATCGCTGCTAAGGGTTGCGTTGACTTTACTCGTAAGCAGATCGACGAACTCACCGCTTACGTTGCCAAGTACGGTTCTAAGGGCCTCGTATGGATGCGCGTCAAGGAAAATGACGAAGTGGAAACCCAGGTCGGCAAGTTCTTTACGACCGAACAGCTCAACGAACTCCGCGATGCTGTTGGCGCCAAGTGCGGCGACATGATGTTCTTCATCGCAGGCCCCGAAAAGGTTGCTGCAACCGCTATGGGTCAGCTCCGCTTGGAAGTCGCCCGCATCAAGGGTCTCCGCGATCCGAAGAAGCGTGAATTTGTTTGGATTACCGAATTCCCGATGTTCGAATACAGCGACACGGAAGGCCGCTACATGGCTATGCACCACCCGTTCACCAACCCGCTTCCGGAACATCTGGACATGATGCTCGGAGGCAACCTCAAGGATTGCAACGCCGAAGCTTATGACCTTGTTCTGAACGGTGTGGAAATCGGCGGTGGTTCTATCCGTATTCACAACCCTGAAGTCCAGGAAAAGGTGTTCCGCCTGCTCGGTCTCTCCGAAGAACAGGTTCGCACCAAGTTCGGCTTCTTCGTCGACGCCTTCAAGTACGGCGCTCCTCCGCACGGCGGTCTCGCCTTCGGTCTCGACCGCGTTGTCGCTACCATGGAAGGTGAAGAATCTATCCGTGACTACATCGCGTTCCCGAAGAACACGAGCGCTTCTAGCCCGATGGACCAGTGCCCGAGCGAAGTGGATCTGCAGCAGCTGCAGGACATCCACATCTCCGTGCAGATGCCGAAGGCAGCTGCCAAGTAACAGCAAGCTGAGAGTCGCGGCGAAATGAATTTCGCCATGACCGAGGCTCAAGTTACTGCACTCGTAAGAGTGCAACTAAGGCGAGTGCCGCGCCAGGCTGCTTGCAGACTGGCATGGTTGAGCCGATTGACTTGCGCTCGTAGAGCGCCAAGGCCGCAAAATAGACGAAATAACGCTCGCAAACTCGCTACAGACGAGAGAAAAGCCCCGCGGAAAAACGCGGGGCTTTTTGTGTTACAAGATTTTGCCAAAAGCGCATTTTATTCCTATAATTTTTTTACAATAGATTTACATGGAGAAAATTATGGAACAAACCCCACTCAAATATTGTGCTTGGCTCTACTTTTATTTCCTAGATACAGGAAACACGCAATATATCCAGCTCAATGAAAACGTAAATGGCGAAATTTTGCAGAGGGCCGTAGATGAGGCCGTTAAGGTCCACCCCTGGGTGAACTTCGCCCTGGACATCAACGGTTCTGAAATCAAGTACAAGGACGCAGGGACCCCGTTCAAGGCTATCGAGATGTACGGTCCTGCAAACCTGGGTGGTGAATTTGCCGAAGGACGCCTTTTCAGCGTGTCCTATATCGAAAACAAGATTTGGATTTCCTACTTCCACGGCCTTACCGACGGCGTGGGTCGCAACCGTTTCTTCGACACGCTGATGTACTACTACTTCACCTTCAAGAACGGCAAGACCTACGACTCTACAGGCATCTGGCTGAACGACGGCACTGTGCGCGAAGGAATGTTCGACGACCTGGGCTCCAAGCATTACGAGACCACGCCAGGCTTTGTCTACAAGGCTCCTCCCGAAGACAAGGACATCTTCTACATGCCCGAAACTCTTGAAATCGACAAGATGGGCAAGGACGCCTTCACCTACGAAGGCACCAAGATGACTCGTTATCACCTGAATGTCAAGAGCGACGAGTTCATGGCTTACGCGAAGGCCAACGGACATTCTCCCGCCTCGGCATTCCAGGCGATGATGGCACGCGTTCTCCAGAAGATGTACCCCGATAACAAGAAGCTCTTTACGGCAGCACTCCCCGTGAACTGCCGTAACGCCATCGGCATGGAAAACACCCACCGTAACGGTTGGACCTTCGCCTTCCAGACGGTGGATCCCAAGCAGCTTGAACTGAGCGAAAAGGACCTGGGAGCGGCCCTGCGTTCCGACCTGAAGTTCCTCATCAGCCCCGACCAGTTGAAGACCACCTTGAACATCTTCAACGGCATTACCGAAGAAGCGGAAAAGATTCCCGATTTCAAGGACAGAATGGATTTCTACAAGAAGTGCTACCCCACCTTCATTGGCACCTACGTGTTCAGCTACATCGGCCGCATCGCCGATCACGGCTACCTGAACGAGATGGAAGACGTGTCCTGGACATCGGCTATCCGCCGCATTCCGATGATTACCATGGTGGAAATCGGCAACGAATTCTCCATTACCTTCCTGCAGAACTTCGAGACTTCCAAGTATGCCGACGCCATCGCCGAAGAAATGGAACGTCTGGGCATCACCGTGACCCTCAAGAAAAAGCTTTCGAGCCGCGGTCACGCCCCCGTGGAATACAAGCGCTACTACGGCCTTCCGGAACCGCACTTCTGCGAAGACGATCCGGTGGAAACCGATTCCTTCGAGAACCGCATCAAGTGCAAGGAACTCAAGAAGAAGATTCGTTCCTCGAGAGAAGCTTCCAGCTATATCGAAAAGGGCATGACCTTGGGCGTCTCGGGATTCACCCTTTCGGGCTACCCCAAGAAAATCGCAAAGGCCCTTGCCGAACGCGCAAAGAAGGGCGAAGACCTGCAGCTGACGGTTTATTCCGGCGCCTCCCTGGGCGATGAATTCGACGGTCTTCTGGCCCGCGTGGGAGCCCTCAAGTGCCGCATGCCTTACCAGACCAACGCAGACCTTAGAAACGCGATTAACGCAGGCAAGATCAAGTATGTGGACATGCCGCTGAGCCTTATGTCCAAGTGGGTCCGCAGCGGATACCTGAACCACATCGACGTGGCCCTGGTAGAGGCTAGCTCCATCGACGAAAAGGGAAACATCATCCCGACGGCATCCGTGGGCGCCACCGAAGCCTACGTGGCCTGCGCCGACAAGGTCATTGTAGAAATCAACACCTCCGTCCCCGAAAGCATTAAGGGAATCCACGATATCTACATGACGGAACTTGCCCCCAATACCCAGCCGATTCCGTTAACCAAGGTGGCAGACCGTATCGGAACGCCCTACATTCCTTGCGACCCGTCGAAGATCGTTGCCATTGTGCATAGCGACATTCCCGACTGCGGCATCCCTGACACCGCCGGCGACGAAGATTACGACAAGATGAGCGAAAACCTGATCCATTTCTTGGAAAAAGACGTGGAAGCGGGCAGACTCTGCAACCCGCTTCCGCCTATCCAGGCAGGCATCGGCGCCGTTTCGAACGCGGTGCTTTCGGGGCTTCAGAAGTCCAAGTTCGAACACCTGACCGTATTCTCCGAAGTCATGCAGGATTCCCTGGTAGACCTGATTGAATGCGGCAAGGTGGACGCAGCCTCTTCTACAGCCATCACCATGTCCAAGGAAAAGATGAAGGCATTCTTCGAGAAACTGGATTCGGTGAAGGACAAGATCGTGCTCCGTCCCATGGAAATCAGCAACAGCCCCGAAGTGATTCGCCGTCTGAACGTCATTGCCATCAACACGATTATCGAGGCGGACCTTTACGGCAACACCAACTCGAGCTACGTAGGCGGAAGCCGCCTAATGAACGGCGTGGGCGGTTCCGGAGACTTCTGCCAGAACGGCGGTCTTTCGATTTTCATCACCAAGTCCACTGCGAAAAACGGCAAGATTTCTTCTATCGTCCCGCTGGTAAGCCACATAGACCACACCAGCAAGACGGTGCAGGTCATCGTGACTGAACAGGGCGTCGCAGACCTTCGCGGTCTGAACGTCATCGAGCGCGCAAATGCCATCATCGACAACTGCGCACATCCCAAGTTCCGTCCGGCATTGAAGAAGTACCTGGAAAAGGCGACCGTCCTTTCGGACTACCCCGCCTACCCGTACAGCATGGAAGCGGCCCAGATGTTCAACAAGGACATTTAGTCTTTACTAAATTGAAAAAACACTAACCCCCAATATGGAGAAAATCAAAATGAAACTTTCCACACGCGCTATTGCCGAAGCAATCGGCACCTTCTGGCTCGTATTCGGTGGCTGCGGTGCAGCCGTACTCGCCTGCGGCGTTCCCACCACCGGCATCGGTTACGTGGGCGTATCGCTCGCGTTTGGCCTTACGGTGCTCACCATGGCGTACGCCATCGGTCACATTTCGGGTTGCCACCTGAACCCGGCCGTCACGCTCGGCCAGGTTGCCGGCGGCCGTTTCCCCGCTAAGGAAGCCCCGGCATACATCGTAGCCCAGATCATCGGCGGAATCATCGCCGCGGCACTCCTCTACGTGATCGCATGCCCCGACCTCACCAACGCTGGCATCGGTGCATTCGCTACCAATGGCTGGTCCGATTCCCTCACCAACGGCCTGAACGCCTTTGGCGGCAAGACCTCCGGCATGCTTTCGGCATTCCTCATTGAAACCGTGCTCACGGCCATCTTCCTGTTCGTGATCATGGGTGCCACCGACGGTCGCGCACCTGCAGGCTTTGCCCCGATCGCAATCGGTCTCTGCCTCACGCTCATCCACCTCATCTCTATCCCGGTGACCAACACCTCCGTGAACCCGGCTCGCTCTACCGCTATGGCCGTGTTCGTTGGCGGCGCTGCCATCAAGCAGCTCTGGCTCTTCTGGGTCGCCCCGATTCTCGGTGGCGTGATCGGCGGTATCGCCTATAAATTCATTGCCGAAAAGAAGAACTAAGTCTTCGGTTCTATCGATTTTGCAAAACCATTTTCGATAACAGAACAGAATTCAGCAAGATGTCCGGACAAACACGTCCGGACTTTTTTCTTACACAAAAATTGCATATTTCTTTCATTTTTCACGATTCGGGACATTTTACCCCAAAAACATCTTAAACAGCAATCCTCAAGGGCTAAAAACTTGTAAATAATGCCTTAACAAAGATCTTTTTGATCCAAAACATATTAGTTTACAAACTGGTGTGTTGATATACGGCAGTTGGTGCCTTGGGATTGTTATGTTGAAAAAAAGCAAATTTTTTCATATTGTTTTTATTGCTGCGCTATTTATCGGCTGTTCAGACGACACAAAAGACTCGAACCCACTCGCGGAGAACGCCGTTCTCGAACAGGACGCCCCTGAAAAGACCCCCTATATCGATCCAGCCACCGGTGATTACATCGACCCCGCAACAGGTGACACCATTCCGACGATTCCGTACGTAGACCCCAATACAGGTGACACGGTGCCGGCCATCCAGGTGGTAGACCCAAGCACGGGCGATACCATCGCGTTACCTATAGACATTTCCAGCTCTGCTGCCCTCACCAAAAGTAGCAGCTCCGTCACCAACGATTCCTCTTCTTCGGAAAATACGGACAACCTTCCGGAAAACCCAAGTTCACAACCCGACGAAACAAGTTCCTCTAGCGAAAATACAAACGTATCGTCATCAAGCGGACTCAAGGAATACGAGGATAACCACAAGCCCAAAGGAAGCATTCTTCCCAAAGCGGGATTCTACAATAGTTTAACGATCGACCCGCCCTCGCCGCAAAAAAGTGGCGAAATCCGCTGCACCTTCGACGGTTCTTTT
This sequence comes from uncultured Fibrobacter sp., assembly GCF_947166265.1. NCBI lineage: Bacteria > Pseudomonadati > Fibrobacterota > Fibrobacteria > Fibrobacterales > Fibrobacteraceae > Fibrobacter > uncultured Fibrobacter sp. Next base: position 13,077 of record NZ_CAMVDO010000042.1, read on the forward strand.
CCCACACAGAATTCCGAACAAATTACGCAGGCCATACAGATTACCGAGAACACGGTGATCCGCTGTTCTGAATTCGTGAACGGGCAACCAGCCGACACCACTACCCAGACATACTTTATCGGTGAAAACGTCTCGATGCCGGTTGTTGCCCTAACCGTGAATCACCACGACATGTTTGACTCCACCGACGGCCTGTACGCCACCGGCCCACTGACGAATAACGGTAGCAACTGGAATTTCGGCGGAAATGCAAATGTTTCTGACAACAACAATCCCAAATGCACCGAACCCTGCAAGGCGGCAAACTTCTGGAGAGACGATGAGCTCCCTGTACACGTGGAATTTTTCGAGAACGGAAGCTCCTCCACCGAAAAGAACTGGGAAATCGACGCCGGAATTTCGATTATCGGCAACTACAGTCGTTACAAGCCCAAGAAGAGTGTCGCAATCAAGATGGATAACGACGACTACGGAGATAAAGTTTTAAAATATTCCTTGTTCAAGACGCGCCCAGAAGCTAAAAAAATCAAGAGTTTCAACTTGCGCAATAATGGCAACCGTTTCTGGACCGACTACATTGGCGATGCCATGATGACCGCCCTGATGGAAGGAACGGATGTCGATTACCAACGTAGCCGCCAGGTAGTCGTATTCTACAACGGTGAATATTTTGGCATTCATGACCTGCGCGAACGACTGAACCGAAATTTCGTCGAGACGAACTACGGTATCGATTCCAAGACGATCAATATGATTAAAATTTCGGGAACAAACTTCGAAGCAAGTGGAACCAACGGGGCCTCCACCGCCGATTACCAACAACTCGTGAATCAAATTTCTAGCGGAAACTTTGCCGGAGAAAACAACCAGGAATACGAACAACTTAAATCAAAAATCAATCTCAACAGTTTCGCACAATACATGTTCGCCGAAATGTATTTCCATAACGGAGACTGGCCAAACAACAACGTGCGAGCCTGGGGCGGTAACGGGAATCCGTTCAAATTTGTCGCTTTCGATACCGATCACGGATTCGGCTTTACGCCGGGAATTTCCGGATTTGACGCCGAGAACCAGAATATGTTCGACTGGGTTCTCGGAAAAGAACAGGGCAGTAATCAGGGACAAGGCGGCATGTGGGGCGGTTTTGGAAGCTGGGGTTCGACAGACAGTCGAGCACCCGGCGGAATGCTCAAAAAGTTACTCGATAACCCTGATTTCAAACGGTTGTTCATCAACAACGCCTGCATCCTCTTGAACGACTACCTGACCTACGAAAGAGTACAAAGTACAGTTCATACTATGATGGCAACGATTCCGAACTCAGAACAGGAACGTGACCAAAAGCGTTGGCCCCGCAACCAAAGCAATTTCACCTGGGATCCGAACGGGGACAACCTGATCGCCTACGCAAGGACGAGAAGCGAAACCATACGGCAAGAAATGGCGGACCGATTCAAACTTGAAACAGAAACGAAAGTCACGATTACCGCAGATGGAAGCGGATCCATTCTAGTCGATGGGATGAAACTTCCAAGTTCCAATTACCAGGGAAAATTCTTCGCGAATACCGAAATGGAACTTACGGCAATCCCTGCTACCGGAAGATTTTTCGATGGCTGGTCGGACGGTTCCAAGGATAACCCGCACAAAATTCAACTGACTAGCGACATAAACATCTCGGCCAAGTTCAAGTAACCACAAATTTCTATTTTTTGATTGTGGATTACAGTCGCAACCAGATTCAAAAAATTTCATCACCGGAGCTTTTGCTCCCCGTAGGCACTCGCGAAATGCTCGAAGCCGCCGTGAACAACGGCGCCGACGCCGTGTATTTCGGAGTCCCGCACTGGAACGCCCGCGGTCGCACCGAAGACTTTTCCTTTGACGATGTGCGCGACATGATCCGCTACGCCCGCATTCGCGGAGTGCGCACCTTCTTGGCGATGAATGTTCTCGTATTCGAGCGCGAGCTGCAAGAATTGCCTGAATTCCTCGAAAAAATCATTTCGCTAGAACCCGACGCATTCATTATCCAGGACATCGGTCTTGCCCGCCTGATTCGCGCCATTTGCCCGAACCAGGAAATTCACGCGAGTACGCAGATGACGCTTGCTAGCGCCGAAGGCGTGAACCTGGTGAAATCCATCGGATTCAACCGCGCCGTACTCGCCCGAGAACTTTCGGTGAAAGAAATCGCAGCTATTAAGGCCGCCACAGACCTCGAACTCGAAGTATTCATTCACGGGGCGCTTTGCGTGAGCTACTCGGGCCAGTGCCTCACCAGCGAAAACTTTGGCGGACGCAGCGCTAACCGCGGCCAGTGCGCCCAAAGTTGCCGACTCCCCTACCGCATCTTTGTAGACGGCAAGGAATACCGCGACACCGACGCGCAATACCTCTTTAGCACCCGCGACCTGTGTGCTCTCCCGAAGCTTTCTGAACTCGAAGAAATCGGAGTGAATTCGCTCAAGGTGGAAGGCCGCCTCAAGAGTCCCGAATATGTAGCGGCCGTATCGCGCGCCTACCGCAAGGCATTGAACCAGATTCCGCTGGACGCCAAGGACATGGAGCCCTTGGAAGTGCTGTTCAGCCGCGGTCTCAACACCGGCTGGCTCGACGGAGACAATCACCAGGAATTGGTGAACGGCACGTTCAGCAATCACCACGGTATGTTCCTCGGAAACGTCGTGAAAATAGACCGCGGCCAGGTGATTATCGGTCTCGACAGCGCAATTTCAGATGCCGGCCCTTCGACAAGCTCACTTCGGCCAAGCTCAGTGCAGGCAGGGACCATTTCAACAGCATCAATATATCCGCAGCCGGGTGATGGAATTCTATTTGAAAACGCCGCCCTTGGCGTAAGCATTGGTAGCAGACTCTACGCTGCATTTGTCACGCATTTACCGCACACAAAGCGCGGCGACCCCAAGCTTTTGAAACTTGAATTCGGGCGTGAATTCGACACCCGCCAGATTGCGGTGGGAATGCAGGTTTACCGCAACGACTCCCCCGCGCTCGAACGCGAACTGCACAAGACTTTTACCGACCGCGAACAGCTCGTGCGACAGCCGGTTCACATGACGCTTTCTGGGCAAATCGGCGGTCCGCTCAAATTGTCCGTTTACGATACGCCGAGAAACACTGTCGAAGTCGAGGCCGATTTTACCCTCGAAGAAGCCCGCAACAAGGCCTCCAGCGGAAACGATGCCGACAAGGCGCTCCGCGAACTTGCACAAAAGGAACTTTCAGCCTTAAGTTCGACCGCCTACCAGCTAAAGCACCTCGACATTCAAGTGGACCGCGGCGCATTCATTCCCGGAAAGATTCTCCGTACACTCCGCCAGGCAGCCATCGAAAAACTCGACGAAAAACGCACCGAATGGAAGGCTTTGAACCCGAGCGCTGCAGCCGGCAAAAACTTCTTGAACGAGACACGCGTCAAGTTCAAGTCCGACGCATCAACCAGCGGCACAGCTTTTGCATCTACAACGCCCGCCGCCACTACGACCAAGCAGCCGATGATCAGCGTTCTGGTGCGCAATCCCGACCAAATTGCCGCCCTCGAAGGCCTCGCCATCGAAAACGTCATCATGGATTTCGACTGGGGCGTCAAATACGATTCCCCGCTGGAACAAATCCGCGAACTCGGATTCAAGGCGGGCATGGCGACACTTCGTATCCACAAGCCGGGCGAAAGCCATTACCTCAAGAACATCTTGCGGCTTTGCCCGGACTTTGCCCTAGTGCGAAATCTGGGGGCGCTATCCATCCTTCAAGAAAGCGGAATCCCGCTTACCGGCGACTACAGCCTGAACGCCGCCAACAGCGCAAGCTACGACTGGCTCCTTTCGCAGGGACTTTCTACACTCCACCCCTCCTGGGATCTGAACAGCACGCAACTTTTCGATTTGCTTGAAAACATTGACGGTAAACGTCTCGAACTCACGCTGCACCAGTACATGCCCGCTTTCCACTCGGAATACTGCGCCTTCGCCCGTGCGCTTACCACAGGTCGCCGTTTCCCCGAATGTGGAAAAATCTGCACCAAGCACAAGGTCGAAATTCTGGACCACAAGGGCGAACGCCACTTCTTACAGAGCGACGCCGAATGCCGCAACACGCTCTTTGTAGGTAAACCCCAATCGGCACTCAAGCTTTTACCGAGACTCCGCACCGCAGGCGTGAACCATTTCCGCCTCGAAATGCTCACCGAAGATGCAGAAACAGTTCGCCGCAAGGCACTCATTTACACGCAGGCCATTCACGGGAAAATCTCTATCGAAGATGCCATCCGAGAAGCGGGCATCCAAGAAAAATACGGACTTTCCGAAGGCCAGCTCTTTAACGAAAGTACCTGGCAAGACCGCAAGAAATAACACTCCTGCGCTATCAAAGAAGCCCCGCCGCACCTAGAATTGGCGGAGCTCCCCAACTGAAAAATTGCCATCAGGTTAATGATGCAATTTACCGGCATTCGTCGGCGAAATCAAATTTAGCCACGAACCCTCCTAAAAAACGAATCCACCCCTCATTTTGCAAACAACTGTTTGCAGCTATCAACAGATTTTTTTGTGGTGTCAACTACTGTTTGCAGCAATTCACAATATCACCCAACAAATCAACATCCGCTACGACCTGTCTACTCCAAACAATTTGCAGGATTCGGGGTTTAATGACTCGTCACTTTTTTCTTGCCCGTGCAATGGCGTCTTTCGCTAGTTTATCTACAAGTTCATTCCACTTGACGCCGGTATGGGCTTCTACCTTTTCAAAACTCACACGATGCAAAAAAGGTTGCGCAGCCGCAACGTAACGTTTGGCGATGTTGCTTTTCGCCTGCCACTCGCCCTTTGCCCAGCGGGCAATGCCTTCGTAGTCATGGCAAATGGTTCCGGTCCTGTCGTTAGCATCGAGCCAACGCATCGCCTGAAAAGAAGCCATCACTTCGCCATCGATATTTCGACTTTCGGCATCGAACGCGGTGATTCCAGATCCACGGGCGATTTCCACGTCGTTTTCCGTCACCACAAACGCCCAGCCCGATTTCGGGAAACCCGGCGAAAAAGATCCGTCTACAAAGACGCGCAAGCCATCGGGCACCGGAGCTTCCATTCCAGAAATCCAGGCCTCGGCTTCGGCTCGGGAACCAAAGGATTTAAAAAGGACTCCCTTCACTCCATGGGTCAATTTTTCGCATTCGGCCCAGGTCATGACAATTTTGCTTTCGTTCGGAGTCTTTATCGCATAGAATTTCTGTTTCGGCATATCCCAAAATTAGTATATTTTCGGGCGTGAAACCGTCTCCGTACTTTAAAGACTGTTATCGATACTTTTTCAAGCGATTCAGCAGCAACGAATCGCTCTTTCGCTGGTTTTTAAAGCAGGCCGGCGAAGACTCCGGTGCATTCGACTTTCCGGCTTCACTCAAGGGGAATCCGAAAACACTCGTTTTTCTCCCTCGCGACATGGAACATTCTGCCTCGTTCATGCACGCCATGCCCGATGCCTTTTTCAAAAACGCCCTTCTGTTCGCCCACGAATCACTACAGGCGCTCGTTTCCGCTAAACGCGCAAACGCAGTCTACTACAACGATCTGGAATGTCGCTACGGTGAAGACTCCTTTGACGAACTCGGAAACAAGATCAAGGAATACGCCCCGCAGGTATGCATCTATCTTGGCGAACCGTTCCTGCCTAGGCTCTATTTGGCAAAAATCAGCGGCGCCAACTGTCGCATCGGGTTTGCTACCGAAAACTGCTACCCCTTCCTAAATGTAAGCCTTCACCTGGACAAATCGAGCGAGGCCGCCCTTATCAGCCAGTACTACGGGGTAAAGTAATGCAAAAGGGGTATTCTACCATCGTCACCGAAAATAGCGGGTATGCGGACCTCCACATGCACACCAAGCTTTCGGACGGTAGCCTCTCCGTCGAAGAACTCCTGATGCTCTGCAAGCGCAAGGGGCTACGTTGCATATCCATCACGGACCACGACAACCTGGACAGCTACAACCTCGCCGTCGAACCAGCCAAAGAAATCGGGCTCGAAATCATCCCCGGAATCGAAATTTCGGCCGTATGGCAGGGTAAGGATATCCACATTCTGGGTTATTTCTGCGACCCGACAAACCTCGCCCTGAACATGGAGCTGCAGGATTTTGCAAAGCAGAGAATTACCCGCGCAAAAGCCATTATCAAGAAACTGAATGCCCTCGGCATCGACATCACCTACGAAAAAGTCGTAAGCTACTGCAAGGGTAAGGTGATCGGCCGCCCGCACATCGCGATGTCCATGGTCGACGAGGAATACATCTCGAACTTTTCGGAAGCCTTCACCAAGTACCTGGGCGATGGTTGTGTAGCCTTTGTAGAAAAGAAGGGGCTAAACCCGCAGCAGACCATCAAGCTCATCGAAAACGCCGGTGGAATCGCGGTACTCGCCCACCCCTACAAGTCGGGCCTCAGCGACGAGTTCATCGAAAGCATGGTGGAATGGGGCGTTCAGGGAATCGAAGTCTACAGTCCCGCACAGAAGGGTGCGGTTGGCCGCAAGTACAAGGAAATGGCTCAAAAGTTCGGACTCGTCGGGACCGGTGGATCGGACTTCCACACCGAAGCGGGAGCATACCCCCCGAACTGCATGAAGATGCCGTATTCCGTGGTGAACGCGCTCCGCGAACGCCGCGAAAAACTGAGAGCGGAATGGTACTAACTAGACGAAAGAACGGCGCTGTGCGCCTACAGACAGAAGACGAAAGAGATTTCAAAATGACATCTCTCGTCTCTCGTCTTTCGTTTCTCGTCTTGGCATTATTCGTAACATTTCTATTTGCAGAGCCTCTAAAACCAGACCCGTACACAACACCGGCGGCGCAAGACAGCATCTACAAGACCCCCTGGGGCATTGACCCTGCCGCTCGCGAAACCGATGCAGGCCGCTGGGTGCTCCCGCTCCGCGAAGTCATGCAGCGTACCTACGACATTTCCGGACAGAAATCCGAATGGTTGCTCGGTACCTCTATTCTCGGCGCCCCGGAACTCGACCCCGACCACATGGGCATGGGTTCAATACAAAGCCGCTACCCGAGCAAGCTTGCGGGACTATTCACCACGCGCCTCGGCTATGATGCCACGACCCTCGGACTGAACGGCGAAAACGGCATCTTGTTCGAGGAACGCAAGGGGATTCCGGTCGACACCCCCATTACCGACCTCAACTGGGAACGCCCCGCCTTTGGCGGTAACGCACTTCGCCTTGACTTTCGCAGACTGGTAACCGACTCCGTTTCACTTGAATTCGGACTCGCAAGCCATTCCGATATCGATTCCAAGGAATACAGTTACCAGAACGTGACCCATTCGCCCTACTTCGCGCTCGGCCGCGACTCCACGCAAATACCCTTCGGTGGACGAAACATCGCCATGAACAGCATGCACGTCCAGCCGATTTTAACCTGGCGGTTTGGACTCGGCAAGGCGTTCGTAAAAATGAACTACCTGAACCTCGAAAATGCCGACAACACCAACCACAAGGTGCTGCTCGATACGCTCGACCTTGCCGTTCGAAATTTCCAGACGGCCCCCTACGGGATAGAGATTCATACCTTCGGCTACGGTGGCGGACTCGAAGTCTACCCGACCCGAAAACTCACGCTTTCGACAGACTTTACCTATACTGAGCACGAGATTTCGGAAGACTCGCTCCCCCACATCTTTAGGGGTACTCACGACTACGTAGACACCCTGGGAGTCGAACAGAGCGACACACTCTACTACGACACGCTTATCCAGACGACCTACGAATCGATGCTCGGAAACTTCGGCATCGCCTACCATACGGTATTCAACCCAGCAATTAAATTCAAGTACGAATTCCTGAACACCGACCGTACAGGCGACAACGACACGACCAAGAGCCATTTCCAGGACCGCGAAACGGGCTACCTGGAATTAAAGGACACTCTCTGGAACATGTTCCTTTTCCGCACGCAGACAGGCCTGCAGCGTAACAGTTCCGTCCGTGATTCTGTCGATTACGCCCCCGCCTATTCCGCAGAAGCCTGGGCGTTTCTCCCCTATCACCTGCGTATCAACGCGGCATTCCGTCACGACAACAAGTTCCCCGATGTGGGCCAGATTCGGTTCAACGAAACCGGTCGACTCGCTTTCTTCCGCAAGGACCTGAAATTCGAAGAACGCGACCGCTACATACTAAACCTGGGTTACCAGCAACGAGAAGTCTTTTACGGCGTCGGTTTCCGCTACGAAAATGTAGACAACTTAATCAAGCCTCGCTGGGTCAAGTGGGGACATGTCGATTCCACGAATACCATCGAAGAAGTCTACACTTGGACAAACATCGACAACGTGAACAGCCTCGATTGGCTTTTGCAGATCGGATTTAGGCTAGGCAACTGGAAATTTTTCCTGGAACGCGGCGAGACACTCGACCGGAGCCGCAAACTGCTCGACACCCCCGAACTCTACTACAAGGGCGGCATTCACTGGCAAAACCGATTCGTATCGGACCGTCTTGGAGTCAGCGTGCGTGTAGACTGGCAATGGTTCGGCGAACGCTACGACTGTACCATCGACGAAAACGGCAATCCCGAACTTGAATTCATGCATAAGTACCTGGCGCTCGATTTCGAGGCCCGCATGCAGATTCTTTCTTTCGAGCTCTACACCCGTATCGAGAACTTCAACCACAGCATCTATATGCCAGCTAGCGGCTACACCCCCGAAGGACTCCGCTTCGCCTACGGTATCGTCTGGACGTTTAAAAACTAAACAGTGGTTTCAGGGATTAGGTCGTCAGCAGGCATTCTAGAGCAATTCTGGAGCACAGCGATAGAGGAGGGGCGGAATCCAGAGTGGCATAAAAATCCTTAGATTTCCGCAATTTTTCAAAAATTCCTTGTTCATTTCCCCTCAATCTTTATATTTTTTCCATTGGATTTTTGCGCCACGGGTGTGCGCCCCATGCCCGAGGTGTATATGATCAGATTTTTTCGAAAAAACCTAAAAATTGGAGACACACATGGCAAAAAAGATGATTGCGTGTGATGGTAACGAGGCCACCGCTAGCGTAGCGTTTGCTGTTAGCGAAGTTGCGGCTATCTACCCGATTACACCGTCTAGTCCTATGGCTGAGCACGCCGACAACTGGAGTGCTG
>NZ_CAMVDO010000043.1 GCF_947166265.1 uncultured Fibrobacter sp.
GGGTTGCATTATTTTTTGTAAAAGTTGTGTCACGGCGATGTGTAGATTCTACACAGTCCTACACGCCGTTCCCACTGAAGCCGAGAGAATCTTCCAGCCAGGTGTCTGTTCGCTGCACCGAAAGGCGACTTTTCATCGCTTTTCTGCCCGCCGAATACTGCGCCCACCTCACGGCGAGCGCAGAGAGCCGTCCGAGATGCCGCATAAGGGTCCACAGCGGTCCCGGCAGGTTCCGGCGCAGCACATCATCCTCGAAACTTGCGTAGTGGCTTGCGCTGCCGGGGTCGCCCTGCCTTGCGGCGCGCCCGAACAACTGCCGGTCGATTCTGGACGACGGGTTACATTCCGTGGCAATCACGTGCAGTCCGCCAAGTTTTTTTACCTTGTCCGGTATCTTGATATCCGTGCCGCGCCCGGCCATGTTTGTAGCGACAGTTATCGCGCCCAGGCGTCCGGCACGTTCGATAATCGCGGCCTCGTCGTCGCTACGCACGGCATTTATCACGCGGCATTCAAGCCCGAGAGCCGTAATCATTTCGGCCAGCGTTTCGCTTTCGTCTATATCCTTCGTCCCAATAAGCACGGGGCGGCCCGTCGCATGGACATTCATCACTTCGCGGACTATGGCGACACGCTTGCTTTCCTTTGTAGAGAAAATCCTGAGCATAGAGATCTTGCGAAGACAGCGGCGATGGTTCGGGACGCAGAGGACCGGGGACCCGTAAATAGTCCAGAATTCACCGAGGGCCTCCTTACCGGTCCCCGTCATGCCCGAGAAATTCTTGTACAGCCTAAAGAATCGCTGGAAACTCATTCGGGCCTCAGTTTCCTTGAGCCCAGAAAGTTCCAGCCCTTCTTTCAGTTCTATCATCTGGTGAAGCCCGCCGTTCCAGGAACGCATGGGCATCTTGCGGCCCGTGGACTCGTCCACAATTACGACCTTACCCTCTTCCACGACATACTGGCGTCCGGCAATAAACAGATACCGCGCCGTCAGCGCCTGACGAATCAGGTCCTTCAGGAATGCAGCCTTTGAAAAGCCGCTCGACGCGGGGCCTTCGAGCCATTCGTCCATGTCCGTCAAGAAATGGATTGTGCGCAGCTTGCCATCGACAAGGAAGTCGATTCCTTCCTGCAACTTTCCCGAAAGTTCATAGGCCTGCCTACAGCTTTCGTTAAAGCCCTCGTTCTTGTTTTCCCTAGAAATAATCAGCGGCGTTACGGCCTCGTCAATCAACACGTTATCAGCCTCATCGACAATGGCGGTGCATAGCCCCCGCTGCACCACGCCCCTGCCGAACTCCCCGCCCTGCAGGCTGAAGCGGTCCAGGAGCCGCTTCGAAAAGTTCTGCATCTTTCCCATGGCGATACGGTCCCGCAAGAAGTCGGCCAGCACTTCCTTCGCCGTAGAGTAGGTAATCGCGGCGGCATAGCCCGCCCTCCGTTCTTCCGGCTTCATCGCACCGGTCACGGCTCCCACGGTAAGGCCACAATAGTCAAACAGCGGCTTCATTATCTGCGCGTCGCGGCTTGCCAGGTAGTCATTGGCGGTTATCACATGGCACGGCATACCCGACAAGCCGCGCACCGCGGCACACATGGCGGCGGTAATCGTCTTGCCCTCGCCGGTGGACATCTCGGCGATATAGCCACGATAAAGGCAAAGGGCACCCGCAATCTGCTCCACATAGGGCCTATACCCCATCGTCCGGAAAGCGGCCTCCTGCATCAACGCGAATGCCTCGCAAAGGGTCGAGTCATTGACAGGGCGCTTGAGCAGGGCGGCAAGCCCTTCTATCCGCCCTTTCAGCTCGGCGTCAGACTTTTCCGAAAGACTGCGGCCAAGGCTGTCTATTTTCCGTGCGGTCCGCAGAATACGCCTGATAACGGAACGACGGCTCCTGAAGCGTCCGACAAGCCGGAACACAAACGCGTCGATACCCACGGGAATCTTCTCCACGCGTTTCAACGAAGTAAGCCTGTAGTCGCCAGTCAAGTCCATCACATCTTGTAGTATTTTTGCAACGCCTGCCGTACCTTGCGTATCCCCTGGACGGCCAAGGGAGCATAGCCAAGCTGAATACGAATCTTGCCCGTCCTTCCGTGCAGGCGGCGAACATCCATCGAATCGGGCATCTCGGCCCTTACAAGGTAAACGGGTTCCGCCGTCTGTTCCGAATACCCGTCGCTCTTCGTCTCGACTTCCCCACCCCCGAGCCAACCCAGCGCATTCGAGGGCAAGCGGTCTTGCGCACTGGGGATAGCCATGGCAGAGACAACCTTCAGTTCCTTAAATACATCGCCGTGCAAGCGCACCGATGCGCGAACGGGCTTGTCCGTAAACAACCTTGCGCCATCTTCCTGGTTTACCACTGCCAAAAAATCGAACGCGGTCGTATCCAGCAAGATGCCCAGCGAATCGCCCTTGCCTACCCAGCGCCCCTGATAGTCCTCGATGCCGGGCGCACTCCAGATACCGTCCATCCCCGCGACAAGTGTAAGTTCGCTCTCGCTCCTTTCGAGTTCTTCGAGTTCCTGCTTCAATACCGAAAGCCGCTTTTCAAGCGGGTGCATGTCTTCGGGGGCCTCGTTCAGTGCACGGTAATACATCTGCCGCGCTTCCTGTATTTCGGAGCGCTTGGCCTCGGCGGCATACTTGATTTCCAGATTCTCCAGGAGCACGAGCGTGTCGCCCTTCCTTACCGCACTGTAGCTTTCGCGGTATAGCCTGGTGGCAAAGCCGCCCTCGTTCGCTATGGTGTTCTCGTAATGGCGGGCTTCCAGTACGCCCGGGGCCGTAAACGTATCGGGAACGGGCAAGTAGAACAGCGCCGCAAACAGCAGGGCGAAAAAGGCTATCGTCAAGACTGCCGCACGGTTACGGACCTGCGAAAGCCCCGGCCCCCAGAAAACATACCTGAAAAACTTGCCTACCGGAATAACCACCATGGTAAGGCAAAGCAGCACGCCCATGACAAACGAAAGTATCAGGTAATGCGCCGATATGGCGACGATGAACCCCGCGAAGAGGAAAAACCTGTAGACAGCGCTGGATATCCCGTAAACCGTGTATATCACCTTCTCGCTCGCCCTGAAGGCGACCGGTTCCGCGTCGCGCTTACGGAAGGCATATCGTTCCAGAAGGTACTGCAGGTGCCGTACGGAATGCTGTTGCAGGTTCGGCATGTCCAGCAGGTCGGTCAATATGTAGTAGCCGTCAAAGCGCATGAGCGGGTTCACGTTGAACAGCACCGTAGAGACCGAGCAGATGATGAACACGTTGTAGCAGAGCGCACGGGCCGTGCCGCCGCCAAGGTTCGCCCACAGGATAAGCGCCACCGAGGCTATAAAGAACTCGAAGAGCATTCCCGCGGCCCCCACAAAGGCACGGTGCCGCTTCTTGCGGAAAGACCAGCTCGCCGTGGCATCCACATACGGCAGGGGCGCAAGGAGCATGAACATCACGCCCAGCGTATGGACCTCGCCGCCATATTTCTTGACGACGCTCGCATGCCCGAACTCGTGGAACAGCTTCACGAACACGGTGCACACGTACACCCAGCCAATGTTCGACGGAGCAAGGAAACCTGCGCTCTGGTCCTTGAGTGCGTCGAAGTTCTCGACACCGTACTTGACGGCGACAATGACTGTCGCAAGCCACACCAGCATCATCGGCGTACTGAGCAGGATGCGGATCAGCCACCGTAAACGGTTCAGGAGCGGGTCGGGGTCGAATACCGGTATTCGCAGGAAAAAGATATTGAGCAAGGTGGACTTGACCTTCTTGCGGGTCTTTTTCTTGTCGCGGTCGAAAAGTTTCGTGCCATCTTCCACGCCGTCATAAAGCAGCATGTTCGCCTGGTAAAGCTGCGCGAGCATCTCGATGACTTCGCCCTGGCCCGGGATGTCGCCCTCGCCGCTTTCCAGCATGCTGTTCCAAATCTCGCCTACGGTCCTACTCACGGAAAGGCGAGAAACAAAGGAATAGGCCCCCTGCGGCAGGCGGAAATACTGGTTCGTGAACGGCTCGTAGAGCACATACCACAAGACGCCCCGATATATCTGGCGGTGAATGCGGACGCTCGAACGGAGAGCTATACGGCTCCCCGCGAGACGGTACCACGACTCGTGGAAAATCTTGCGCTGTTTATCGAGAGGCATAGTTTTCCCGTGCCAGACGCTACTGCGCGATGGATACTACCACTACGGTGTCTTCTTCCGCTCTGAAATAGATCTCGAAACAACCGTTTTCGCCATTCGGCTGGTCCGGCACATCCACCGAGTACCACCACGTGCTCGGAATATCCAGGTGCAGCGGTCCGGTAGCAGTTTCAAGGTCAACATCGATAGCCGGGAACCGGCCCTGACTTCCGATAAAGATAAGTTTCAGGTTGGGGACATAGTTTGTGTCACGGTAGAACTCGTGGAAAACGACCTTCACAGTTTCACCGGCAGTAAGGAACAGCGGAGTTTGCATGTCGTACGACTCTATGGTCGTTATGCTAGGTTCATCGCCCTGTCCGTTGCCGGTTTCGCCATTCCCGGTTTCACCGCCTTGCCCGTTGCCGGTTTCGCCGTCCCCGGTTTCACCGCCTTGCTCGTTGCCGGTTTCGCCGTCCCCGGTTTCACCGCCTTGTCCGTTGCCGGTTTCACCGTTCCCGGTTTCGCCATCCAGGGGCTGAGTATTGTTGTCGTCGGGCTCCGTCTGGTTATTGCCATCGTCCGGTGCCGTTTCAGAACCGGCAAATTCGATGTCTGGGACTTCGAATCCAGTTGCAGTCAGATTTCCGTTGAACACGAGGTTCTTGGACGATTCGTCATACACGTGGTCGCCCGTGTCGCCAGCAGTCTCAAGGGCTATGCCCTCGATACGCCCCTGCCTAACCTGGTCTTGCATCTCGTTTACGCTCATACCGGTATCGCCATCGACGAAACGCCGCCTCTGTGCCTTGGTATAGTCGTTGTCCTCAAGGACAATCTCGACATTCTGGCTGAACACGCCGACAGGATTGTTGTGTTCCACCTTAAGCGAAGCCTTGTCGCCAACAACCACGTCGTCACCAGCACCGGAATAGACTTCGTCAATTCCTTCACCACCTACGACGACATCGCGGTCCTTGCCAGTCACAATCGTATCGCCAGCACCCTTCGCTACATTGCCGTCAGTCATTGCAACCGATTCCGATGTAATTACCCTGTTCCTGTAGTCGGCTACGTTCTCGTCACCCGCGAACGGGATATCCAAATCAAAGAGCAACCTAGCCTCGTCACCAAAAACAAGGTCCTTGTCGTGATCGCCACCAACTTCGATAGCCTCGGTCGGCAGAGAGCTCTTCACAATCTGCACACCGCTAAATACGGGAATATTGTTCCACTTCGCATCTCCCATGGTGGAATCATAACGACTAATGCTTACCGTAAGCGAACTAGCCTTCACATTGCGGAACACAACATAGTTGCCAATCATCGTAACATTCGGTGTTATGCCAGATGCAAGAGCCCCCTTCTGATAGCTGGTACAGGTGACCTGCTTGTATTCCCCATCAAAACAGTCGCCCATCCAGTCGTTAAGGAAGTAGGTCTGGCCGTTGCTACCCGTAATCTTGAAAATATAGTCGTAACCGTCGCGCTCGTTGTCGATTCCGCTTATGTAAACATAGACATCGCGTGGATCGCTCTCGCTTGCGGGTATGTTGGAGAGTTCAAGCGTAAGCGTGTCATGGGCCTGACCGCAGACATAGGTCTTGAACATTTTATTGTTGCCGGTGTCAGCATCCATGGACGCGTTAACCTTTTCTGTCGGGGCGTCGTTATTGCCGTTGATATGGTAACGGAAATGCACGTCCGTCGGGTCCTGTCCGAATTCCCTCTGCTGCGAGCCAGCCTGGTAAACATTGTGCCAGTTCGAATCGACAACGACACCGGCAGACTCGCCCTGTCGCATAAGCAGGCTTTCCGGCGTGGAGATATCCACGAAGTTGAGCGACACGACATCAACCCCATCAAGGGTCCCATCAGCGGTGGGAGTCGCAGAAGCATCAATCTTGTCGACACCGAGGCCGCCCACCACCGTATCATCACCGTCGCCAGTCAAAATGGTGTCGTCATAGGTGGCAGACATGTCAGTCGAAATGACGGATTCCGCGGTCGTTATCGTGGATGCCGTAGTGGCGGCGTCATCGCGGTCGGTGAACAGCATCTTGGCATTGTCGCCAAAAACCACGTCATTGTCATTGATACCGTAATGTTCGTCACCGTAAGTGTTGATTTGGTCATTGCCTGTCCCGCCCACGACGATATCGTCGCCACCGGATGTCCTGACGGTATCGTTTCCGCCATAGGCGATATCAGTCGATGCTGCCACATCCTGCTTGTGGTGGCGACCGCGCACCTGTATGCCCGCAATGCCAGCACGGTCCTTGCCGTTCTGGCCGTTGCTGGGGTCGCCATCAGTAATCTCGACATGGAACCGGTCTCCACTGATGCCCTTGAATATAACGCAGTTGGCATATACCGGGTTACCCGCGATATCCCTTGCATTCCGGGCCTGTTCGGCAGTCGTAGCCGTAGCGACAATCCAGTTGCCGTTGAACGTATTCGACTCAGGGTCATTCACAAAGTAGCACCCGGCTACATCGCTGTGGGACACTCCATTTTTGTCCACATAGTCGCGGTAGAGAGTAACCATGCGGACACTATCGGGTGACCAGGAATTTTCACGGACCATATCAAGGTAAACTACCACGTCATAATCCGTAAAGTATTGCGAGAGGCCGTCAACCTGTACAAGCAGCTTGGTCTGGTCGTTGTTGCGGCTCGTATCCAGGCCGCTCTTCATCAGGTTTACGTCGCCCGGGTCGGAACCGTGAACCATATTGCTCTGGTCGTAGCCGTGCAAACGTATCTGTTGCCCCGTAGTCGTGTCAATGCGGTGGGCCTCGGTTGCGCCGTACGTTACGCTCACGGCACTAGCACGGGAGCCGTTGTCGAACAGCACAATTTCATCATCCTCATTACCGTAGGTGCCCGCCTCGATGCCGGAGGGGTTCTTGATATAGTTCCAGTTGCCAACGCGATAGTCCGCATGCTCGGTAACATCCACGAACTCGCCCGTGGTTTCATCCATTTGGCTGAAGGTGTAGTCAGCAACGGCACCGGCCTGTTCGTTTGCGGCAACACCCGTCTGGGCAGGCCCCTGGAAGTTGAAACTGAGGGTCGATTCATCGTAAATGGTAGGGATGTTTTGGAGTTCGTCCAACTGGTTCTGCGCCTCGGAAGCATTGCCGCGGAATGTCGCATAGGCGTTGTCGCCAAAGACGACATCCTTACCGGTCCCGGTGTCAATCGTATCGTTATCGAGACCGCCCATTACCACGTTGTCACCGTCACCGGCGTCTATCCGGTCCTTGCCCGCACTACTCTTGAGAGCGGCATTTTCGCCCTCGCCTTCAAGCACAGGAATGTCGTGCCCTTCGTTCGTCACAAGGAGAGCGTTGCGGTTGAGATCCATGACGACCTTGCCGCCATCGCCCACGATGGTATCGTTTCCGGCCCCCGTGTGAATGACATCGTGCGTTGTTCCGCCAAGCACGACGTTCGCACCGTCACCCGTGGTAATGAAATCCTCGCCACCGAGTTCATCGCTCGTCGTTTCGAGAACCTGACGCTTTTCGAATACTTCGAGCTTACCGCCATCACCTGCAGCAATGTTATCAGCACCAGTAATGCGGATGTCATCGCCAGCGAAGCCGCCCATCGCAATATTCTTGCCGCCACTGATGGAGATGTTGTCCAC
Source organism: uncultured Fibrobacter sp. (assembly GCF_947166265.1). Taxonomy (NCBI): domain Bacteria; kingdom Pseudomonadati; phylum Fibrobacterota; class Fibrobacteria; order Fibrobacterales; family Fibrobacteraceae; genus Fibrobacter; species uncultured Fibrobacter sp. The sequence goes on from NZ_CAMVDO010000043.1 coordinate 7,796, forward strand.
ACCACCGATGTCATCGGAGGTCGTCTCAACGATATGCAAGCCCTTACCCACGGAATCACCGTACATGGCATTTTCAAGGTTGCCAGCGTCGTACTGCACAGAGCCACTATCGCCAAGCACCACGTTCATGTTTCCCGAAACCGAGAGCACATCGCCATTTGCACCACCAATCACGTTACTGTCCGTACCGCCGAGAGTAATCATGTCAATATCGCCAATATCATCGGCGACCGACCGGACATTCGTAGCGTTACGACGTATGCCATCGGTCTGCTTGTCAAGCTTGCCACTGGCATCCTTCGCAATAGTCGTGTGAATGGTTTCGGGTTCATCATCAATAAGCTCGTAACCGAGCCTGGTTGTAAATTCATCAGCCTTCGTAAGGCTAGCGTACTCAACCACACCCATGTCACCGAAGGCAATACCACCCTGGCTCACATTGATATAGTCAGCACCCTTGCCACCGAAAAGCACCATGTCATTACGCGTAACATTGGGATTGACACCAAAAATTTGGTCGTTGCCGCTTTCGGCGTTCACGACGAGCTGGCCGTCACCCACGTAACCATAACCGAACGAGAAACTCTTAATGTAGATGGAATCATCTGATGGGAGCGTGAATGCGCGATCCGTGCGGAAACTCGAGGATGTGAACGACCCAGCCACGACTAGCCTACGCTGGGTAGTACCATCGCTGAGTTTTGCATCTACATAGATTGACTTACCCGCTTCGGTAGCGGCAGCAACGCTTGCTTCGATTGTCGCGGCGTATTCGTCCTTAATCGTGTAGTTATACGCGAAACCATCCATTACGACGGTTTCTTCGGTATCGGACTCTTCAGCTTCAGTAGCAGGCGATTCGTCGGTTTCTTCTTCATCCAAATCAACCACAACGCTCTCCGCGATGACGGTAGAGGCCACATCTTCCTTGTAGCTGTTGACATTGATGATGTCATCGAACTTTGCCTGAATGAACGTGAACCCAGCAATACTTTCACCGTCGCGAAGGATAAAGTCATCCTTGACATCAAAACCCGAGATGCTGTCAAACACACCGACAATCTCGCGGCGCTGAGTGCCCACGACTTCTGTTTCACCATTCTCTGTCTTGACGATTTCGGCATCCACGTAATAGATTCTGGTATCTTCCGCGGTCTTTTCGAACGTTACTCCCGTATCGACAGCTATGTCATAATGGAAAAGTCCTGCGGCAGAAACACTAGAGGCGCTGAAAGTAGCAGTCCCGATTACCTCGCCAACCGTATTACTCTTTGCGGAATTGATATCACCCGTATTCACGACCGTGAATGTCTGGAAGCCGTCTTCGCGGTGCAGCGTCTTGGAAATATCGACTGTATCGGAACCCGTGCCAAGGTTGTATTCGCCGAACTCGAAATCCGAAACAGAAATACCACGTTTACCGATTTCGGTATGCGTGAAGCGCAACGCGTTCGGGTCCCTGTTCATGGAGCCTTCCGTTTCGCTTACATTCTTAAAGAAACTCAGGACATTTTCGGCATCCATGCCAACCAAGCCAAGTTCCGCCGCGATTTGGGCAACCTCTTCGCCGGTATAAGTCTTGGTGGGGTCGAAATTCATTTCAGCGAGCTTGGAGGCAAAGGCTTCAAATGTACTATTTGCATCCCTCGAAGCAGCCTGGTTATTCACGAAAATACGATCGACACTTTCGGCTTCGTTCACGAACAAGTAATCCTTATTGCCCGAGAAGAGCAAGCTGGAATTATCCTTCGTAAAGTAGTCCACAGCCGAATTCAACGTAAAGACGAGTTTATCGCCCTTAATTTCGCATTTATCAATCCTAAACCAGTCCGACTGATTCTTGTATATCGTTTTACCGTTATCATCAGTACCGCATGCGACACCGTTCGCGTTCGTGGAGACAAAACGCACGGTCTTACCCTCGTAAGCCGAAACCGTCGCTCCAGCAGGCATAGCAATGGATAAAGAGGCTTCCATCAGCGAATCGACACTCACAAGCAAGTTACTGTCATATTCGTTCTTTTCGTTATACACAGAAGCTTCCTTAAGTTCTTCACCAACGGTCAAATGGTGTTGATACGACAACATCTGGGTGTCGGCATCCACATTTTCAGCGGAGGTTCCTTCACCAAATGCATACAAGGCTCCATCGACTTCATCAATAAGTTTTTCAGACTTATCAACATTCACAATTCCGTAATCTTCGTCAAATTCATCCGCCTTGGCATGGACATTGATGGTCAAACCACTCTGCCAGTTGGCCTGCGTAAATTTGACAATCAGACTTCCGTCCGCTTCGGTCGAAACGACAGATGCCGTATCAGCGCACGAAATTTCAAGCTGATGTTCTGGAGTGGTAGAAGAAATCTTGTCAATCAACTTCGTCGGAGAAATACGCACATAGACCGCACTATTCACAGTCGGAGCTGCGGAAAGTTTGACTACATAGTTTGTATTTGAATAGGCATCTGAATCAGTTCCTTCAGCTATTCTCGTTTCGTTCTGTTCAACAAGAATCTTGTAGGCAGCAGCGCCTGTATCTTGAGATGGAGTTGGCGCAACGCCTGTGTTAACCGGCGTGCCGTACGTCGGCATTGTCGCCATGACAGTGATTTCACCATGTACCGTCATCAAGCGATTATTACTTCCATTGTAGAATACAATGGTGTTACCGTTCTGCACGTAATAGATATCACCCGAAGCAACAGACTTTTCAGGAACTACGTCTTCATTGTATATCACAGAAGTCACTGTAGCCTCTTCATCGGCAATATAGCACTTCGAAGAAGCCACGTACATGGAATTACTGCGATAGATAATTACCGCTTCTTTACCAACATTCGTACTACCGAGGAATGTAATAGAGTCATCTGCTATTCTATAATCCGTTCCAGAGACCAAGTAACCATCCACGCCCTTGATGTACACATCGAACTCAAAGCTTGCCTTCGACTTGGACTTTGTAAATACTTCGTTTAAGTTCATTGCTCCCGAGACGATTGTGACTTCTTCGGCAAAAGTCATCGCCTTGCTGATTGCAGTAGATGTTGCAGCATCGGAAACATTGACAGAAAGTACCGTTGTGGACTTCTGTAATTCCATTTTTTTCATTTTCGGAAGAAGGCCCGAAAACTCCAGGTTTGTCCAAGTACTGGTAAGGGAGAGCGACTGAATTGAAGGTTCTTCGGCGAGTTTATCGCCAAAAGCCTTGACGTACAACGAGGCTTCCTTGGTAGAAGAATCTAAAACAAGCGTAGCGGTATCTTTCCATGTTGTGCCATCGGTAGAAACCATAATTCCGCGATCACCGCTCATAAGACCCATATTAGAAAGCTGGGGAGCCGCAATACTCACAGTTATCGAACCAATCTTGGCATTGCCCGCATAGCACACCTTGACAACCTTGGGAGTTCCTTCCTGAGCGTCAATCTGCTCAATGACTCTACCAGTTACACCATCCTTAAGATAAACCACAGGGGAATTTGTCGTATCCATTATCGCAAATTCAGCGACAGCAGAGCTTACGTCATCGAAATTAGTATCACGATCGTCATAGCCTTCTGTGACAATAGAATTCTTGATTGTGCAATGCTGCCCATCGGTATCCGCATTTCGCAACACCATGGCCTTGTCAATTCCGCCGACAGAAACGGTGTCATTGCCCTTGCCACCATTAATCGTTTGGGATTCACCGGCATTGCTGCTTACGACATTGAAGAGGTCATCACCTGCGGCGGCGTCGTAAGTGGTCGTTTCAACGCCAGCCACCTTGATGCTCACAACGGAGCTAAGCATGCCCTCTTTCGAAACGACAAACTGGTCATCGCCATTGGTGCCGCGAATCAGCAGGGAATCATTGCCCTTGCCGCCATCCACAGACATAGGACCGTTCGTAATGGGCTTGTCATTTTCATCCTGATAGCTGAAGACGGCAAAATTATCGTCGCCCTTGCCACCCTTCAAGTTCAAGCGGCCTTCATTGTGGTTTACAATGAAGGTATCCACATCGCTGCCGCCCTCAATATTGACAACGGTATCCTTGGTAACGCCTTCACCCAGATACTCTTCCTCGTTGGTTTTAACTGTGTTATAGGCGTCATTTGCAAGAACCTGCGCAGAGTTCGTCGTTTCACGTTCTGACTTGTAGAGTTGCCCTATCTGGAATGTATCCTTACCGGCGCCGCCATCAATATTCATGGACTTGGCTGAACCATCAAGAGACACGAGGTCGTCGCCACCATTGGCATTCAAATTCACCACACTGATTGCTTCCGTAAAATTCACGCGTTCAATGTTGGTATTCGCATTCGAGCTATTCTGATTCACCCCTCCAGTGGGGAGTAAGGCCACAAAGCCCAAGGAGTTTTCTTCCTTAGAGCGACGCACAAGCAAATTGTCGTCATTTTCGGTACCTTCAACCACAAGCGTATTGACATCCGTATCGGCACCGGTATCCACAACATTCGCGTAGTTGACGGAACTATCGCCCATCAAATTCACGGTAACCTTGTCATTGCCAGCCTGACCATCCACATAGTCCATGCCCGGGCCAGTTATGATTCTATCATCACCCTTTTCAGTAGAAGAACTTATGGAATCGATATAGATATTTTTATTCAAGCCCAGGTTAGATGCAAAATCAAGATTTGTTTCATCTGGCGTAAACTTTGTTGTACCTAAGGTAATTGCGGTAACGCCAGCATCACCATAAAGTTTATCGTCACCGGCACCGCCGTCAATGATATCGTCGCCATCGCCACCATAAATTATATCGTTATCAATACCTCCGCAGATGGTATCATTGCCACCATCGCCATCGATAACATCATTACCAATACCACCATGGATGATATCATTACCACCTGCAGAGCCTCCTCCATCGCCCAAAATCAGGTCATTGCCGTCGCCGCCGTTAATTTCATCTGTTCCATAAGTTGTAAGCGAATCGGTTGCAAACTCAGGGACTGTAACGCCTTTACCATCTGGCAAGCTAAATATGAAATCACTTGCCTGAACAACCTTAATAGCGTTATTTTCACTGTGGGCATCAATGAATTCTTGGCTATAACCATCCAAGTTACCGAACGGGGTTTTCAGATCAAACGACGAGCCGCTAAAACGGTCGCCGAAAATGATATCCATTCCGGCGCCACCTTCGATTTTATCGCTGTCGGAGCCTCCCAAGATCCAGTCATTACCGGTTTCGCCGAAAATTTTGTCATCACCGGCAGAGCCATCGATTTTATCGTCACCGGAACCGCCATAGATTTTATCATCGCCTTCGCCGCCGACTATAATATCGGCGCCGCCGAAATCGCTCATCGCAGTGCGCGAAACCGCATTATTCGTGACATCATACTCGCCGCCGTCGCCGACAAGAATGTCATTGCCACCGTTACCGTATATCTTGTCATCACCTGCGCCACCAAAGATAATATCGTCGCCTATATTGCCGTAAATGTAATCCCCGCCTGATGCGCCCGGATCTACATTGACGACATACTTCTTCTCGTCCTTATTCCTTGGCATTGTAGAATCGCCAAAGATGACGTTCTTGCCTATGGCACCCAAAATTGTATCTGAACCGGCATCACCCCAAATGTATGCCACATGGTCAGAGTTCAACGTGAGCCCACTCAGGTCAATGACATCGTCACCATCACCGCCATGGATTTCTATATCGAAATTGGCATTACCAGAAAGAACGATCCTATCAACATCCGCTCCAGATTTGATAATTAACCTGCCACCCTTACTAGTATCAACGGTAACACTATGCTCTTCATTACCTTTCCATATGACTCTATCACCATCTAATTCGAATTTTACCGTTTCTTGGCCGTCCTCAAGGGAATTGTTTGCCCCTCCCTTATAGACTCTTTCCTGCGAATTATCACCCACATTTGCGATAACGTCACCTTCGTCTTCATCTTCATGAGCCATGACAGGATCAAGATCACGATCTACATTAGCGGTAAAATCAAACAGGGTTATTTCGCCTGTTATGTCCCATTCCTCAGTATAGAACAGGAACTCCACATAGGCGAAAAGTTCCGCGCTTATTTTGCCCTTAAGGTCAAACATGCCCATCACCCCGGAATCTTCCGCAGTCTGCTTGAATTCCTTCAAGCGCAGCTTTCCGTCTTCATTGGGATCGAACATATCCAAACCAGTGGTTATCGTAACACCACCGCCTACGCCGCCTTTAATGATTCCGCCGTTGAACTCAGCAGAGGCCTTGACACCACCATAGAATTCCAGTTCACTGGAATCCTTACCGTCGTGCAAATCGTCCACATAAAAACCGTTGACTAAGGCACCGTAGTCCTTCCAGCCACTGCCGATATATTGGCGAATTCCGTAGGTATCATAGCCAAAGCCAAGGTTGATATTTGCACCGAAAGCAATGTCCAGGCGCACTCCCAGCGGGCCATATACAGGGAAGAAGGTATCCCAGCTGAATTCAAAATTCAAGGGACTCATCGTATAATGGACAAGGTCGATATCCTCCCCCAGCAGAAGCCTATACGCCCCTTGCATATCCTGCCAGAAAAATTTCCAATGAGAATCCGCGGAAGCCGGATCAACGATATCGCTTAGGCCATTATTGGAAACCTTACCATCGGGGTCAACCAGAGTAGGCTTAGCTGTGGTATCCATATACTTGGAATTATCCAAAGACGTTGACTTCGCCTTGCCTTCTATTACTTTCTTTGCAGATGTTGGATCTTTAGAGAATTCTGTTGCAGAAGGACCCCCAATAAGCCAATAATTAGGAAGATTAATCAATACATTCCCATCATTGGCAACTTTGCCGAAATTAGTAATTTTTTCCGCAATATTGAGTATTTCCTTGACCTCAAAGATAAATGAATCATCGAAATCTGGATTCTTGCTGTACATCTTGGCAAGTTTCAGCGGGGTCAATTCAACGCCAAGGTCATCCAAGACGGGGAAGGGAGTCGTCAGGAAGTCGATAAGATTCTTCATCGGCTCTATGACATCCTTAGCACGGTTGACAACAGGGCCAAGGACATTCGAAATGAAGGTTCCTACGTCAATTGTCATATTGGAAAAACCGAGCGAGGTCACGCCATTAGACACATCCCACTCAAAGTCGAAATTCCCGTTAAACTTGGGATATTTACTTGATGAGCTACTATCCTCAATTTTACCGAAGCCAACAGTAATTCCAGCCGAGATGTTCGTTCTTGCAACCACATAAGGGGTAATACTCGAAATCACGTTAGAAATGTGATTTACTTGTTGCCGACCCAAGTCAACATTAAAACTAAACTCGGCCAAATCGTCGTCATCCATTTCCAACTGCATGGCAAGTTTAGAAATGGATCCATTAATTTTAGAACCCTTATCAAAATGGACTTTCGCCCCAGCCGTAAACTCATTTTCGTCACCTTCATTGAAGAAGAAGTAGAATCCATCTCGTTCAGATATCCCAAAGCCAAACTGCAGATTCCAGCCAATTTCAAGGCTAACCCCGCCATCGCCCGCAATTTCCAATCCTGGCATTCCAAGGTCAAAGCCCAAATCAGTCCCAATTTGGTATACATCACTCAATTCTAGGAACCATTCCGCATACTCAGCACCACTTCTGTAAGCAACACCTTTCGCGAGCCTCCATACATCGGTTGTATCGTACTGAGAAATTCCCGTCACACTTGTCAAATCGGAAGTAAGAAGTTCGCCCAACTTCTCCGCAATCATTTTCGCATTGAAACCGGTGGATTCGTAAACAAAATCAGAAAATGGTTCAAGCACACGATCCCTGATAGCGCTCAAGAAGTCAACACCATTGCTCAACGCATCCCCCATAATGGGCATATCCTTGAGTTGGGACATAATTTTTCCGTTCAAACCGGATTCTATACGCGTGAACAGTTCATCCAAGCCGGCAACGGCAAGCTTAATCTTGTCGAAGAAATCAACATTCCCCGATCCAAGGCTTTGAATTTTTGCATAGACTTCACTGAAATCGGCCACCAACGTTCCATCAGTCAAACCGCTCTTTTTGTCCTCCGACATTAACATAGAAAAACCTATGTTTTTAACATCCAAAGAACCAAACACGTCCGCCATTGATTTTGCTACTGCATAGTTGTTGATATCTCCACCAACGACAGTATTACTAGCACTATTCCATTTACCCAAGTAAATATTCCCCAAGGTATACCCCTTGATACTTATGGGCAATCGACCAAGTATTGTTGCGTTGACAGAATAGGGAGGATTATCTTTATCAAAAGTCACTGCAGTCACCAGACTACCGTCACTCCCGATTTCCCCTTCAAAGGAGGCTTTCATATGAATAAACGAATCATCGCCATCAGAACCCACCTTGATAAGGTTCTTGAGCAAATCCATATTGGTAACACCGGCGTTAAATCCCAGGTCAAATGAAAGTTTTGAACCAGAAATGCCAATATTGGCGCCAAACTTTATTCCGCGATCTTTTAGCACAAATCCATTATTTGCACTAACCAATGCGGACATTTTGAACCAAAGTCCGCCAGTCAAGCCAAGGTTGGCATGACCATTAATGCCTTCACCACTTTTACCGAAATTCAAATCAAAACTATCATCGTCTCCAAAAATTTTCATTAAATCCAAGTCAAATTCAATGGCCTTATTAACATTATCCCACTTCAAATCGACAATTTTGGGGTTTGACGTTGGAACATCGGAATTCACAGTCAAACCAGCATCTTCTAAATATTTTGAGAAATACGTTGCAAATGACTGTATGTCGGTAACATTTTCTGCACGCAAGGTATCGACAACACTCAATACAGAATCTGCCACATTTACAAGGTCACTCACCTTCTTATTGATAAGCGGAATTTCAAAATTCATGCCATCCGTGGCATCAACAATTTTTTTAGCAAAAACAGTCACCATTCCATAGACCGCTTCTATGGAAAAGTTCGAAATATTTTGTATATATGTGTTAGTTGAAATTTCGTTTTTTATATCGTTGATAAAAGTATCGAAATTTAATTTGCTGTTTTTCACAACTGATTCATTACCCAAACTGAATAACGTTTCGTGCATTCCACCAATTGTAAAACCAGAGGATATATCCAATTCATTTGTAAATGAACCAGCATCTTCCGTCATAGTTGTATCAGGATTTCTGCTGTCATACCCCAGAGTATACCCAATTTCCCCTGACATGTTTACATCTACGCCCAAGAACCCAAGTGTAGCCTCGGCTTTAGCATTGTTGAGGGTAGCCTTAACATTGGCACTTACCGACTGCGTATTGCCTATTTTAATAAGTTCTGTCCAATCCATTTCACCAATGGGGGACCCGAAAACACGATATTCACCAACGCCATGCTCTTCATAATAAACCGATTTATTCTTGTCTCCAAAACCCAGCGCCTTCAGAATTTTATTTGTATGCAGGCTTTCAATTGAAAATTCCCCGGAGCTTTTGAACTCAATGTGGTCTTTACCTGCATAATCAATCGTTATAGTCGTCCCGACGAGGTAAGTTTCAATCTTTTGCACAACTTCAAGCAATGTCGTACTTGAAGAAATATTACCCAAATCAACACGAATCGACGACCCATTCTTTGGAGCAATTACAAAATCTTCTGAATCCGAACTCACAGCCGTAGAATCTTTTTTGATACTCAACGTATTGGCAGAAGTAAATACGAGATTCGTCCCATCAAAACTTAAGGAGATGTCCGTTCCTGTAATTGAAGATTTAACTTTCTGATACACACTCGCAACGGTATTGCACTCCGAGACATCAATTTCCAGTGAATCAATCGTAATTTTGTCAACATCTTTTTCTGCATCAAAGGTACCAGACACACGCATATCCTGCACCATACAAGTGCATCCATCCACCGAGCAGGATTCCAGGCTATACGACGACTTATTCTTCATCTTCTTTGCATCACAGCCAAAGCGTATCTCGTATTCCCCAGCGGTAGACGAGTCCCTTACATAAACGACATATATTCCGTAGGAACTCTCCTTAGAAGTACCATTATTTTTATTTTGAAAAGTCGTCTTTTTCAAGAACAGTTCCAAGGCATGCTGTAAATCCTGGCATGTAACGCCTGATACACTCAGGTCACAAATGTCCTTAAGGACTATTTCCTCCGAGTGCATTGTTCCTGCATCATCTTTGAACTCTAAATTTATCTTGTTCGTTGCAGAATTGACTTTTACTAGGCTAGTTGCCTGCACATCGTTTCCGCTTAAGTTCAAATCATAAAGGCTCTTTTCTACAGAACTAACCTTGGAACTATTTACGGTAAAACCAGAATCACCGTAGATATACAGTCGGTTGTCTATAAAATCATAGCTCAGTGTTTTGTCAGAGGCGTCCTTAAATTCAAACGCAGTCGAAGCGTCATAAGTATCTTTTGCAATCTTGACGGTATAATAATTCTCGTTCACTGCAGTGGTCACACCCGAGAAAGCATCTGCAAATATGGCATCACTGTCCTCAAGCGTTTCTCGCTTAAACTGAACATCCATGTCAAAAACTAATTGGACTCCAGCCTCAAAACTAGCATTGCCACTGGTTTTCACATTGGCAAAGGACCCTTCGCTAAGCATGGCGCCAAGAGAAAGGCCTATATCCCTTTTGAAGTTTACATCCATATTAAAGAGGAAATTGATCCTCCTTATTTGATTGACACTTCCGCTTGCAACATTGGATCCGGAGACTACATTGTCCAATTCATCATACAAAGTCATGGTAATCAAATTCGTAGGCGTCGCAGCACCCCCGAATATTGAAGTCCATTTATTGTTCAGTTTTTCAATAAACTTATCTAGGTTTTCAAAAGCCCCTTTGTAGAAGGTTTCGCTCTTATCAAGCATTTCTTCTTCAAAGTTCTCTAGCATTTTGGCATAGTCAATTATTGAACCCAAGGAATCCTTGGCAATAGATCCAAGCGCTTCAGCAGAAGTCCCTTTTGTAATTTGATTCCGCAGTTGGAACAAAAGAGTTTGGATGGCCATTTCAAGTCTATTGACAAGGTTGCTGCCGGTAATGTTTGTATAATCCTTTAATGCGTCGGGGTATTCCCATTCACCCGTCGCGATGTCATACTTGAAGGATTCCGCACTCCCCGAACTCGTATTATCATATTCAAAAATTCCAACTGCACTGGCCGAGTTTCCCGACTTAAGGGTCACCTTGTCGAAGCCTAAACTAATATTCGATGATGGTCCAATCTTGTAATCAGAACCATCGGCAACAATCTCGACAAATGCGTTAAAGTTGGCGTTTTCAAGATCCACATAGAACAAGCCCGTATTCACCGCCATGGAAGATGTCGCGGAGACGTTCAACTTAACGCTTTCGACACTGGGGTTATCCTTGTTGCTCAAATCCATAGTAAGTACCAAGTCGCCAGCAACATTGCTTACCTTAAACAGACCCATATCCAAATCAGAAGACATAGATTGCTGCAACTTGAATTCCAGTTTTGTCCCATTGAGTGTAATACCAGAAGTAACCCCAATGAACTTGTTTACCATATTGCTAAATAAGTCCGCATCGACAGCCACAGCAGGGTCTGTCGATGCAGCCAAATGGTACATAGCGCAGGCCTTGGCTATATTTCCCTTCAGGGAATCGAGGTTCGAAAGCGAAAGATTTCCCGGCAGTTTGACCGTATTGATCTTTTGAATGACGGAATCCAGGTCGAATACAGATGAATTGAAGGATACATCCGGGAACGTTACGTTCGGGTTCTGGATACTGGATACTTTGAGGTGCGAACTAGAATCGACCGAGAAAAGGAATGACGGAAGATTGGTTATACCGAATTCCAGGTCCACATCGACTTTGTTGCCGTTAACCTTGTCAACCGACACCTCAAGGTCGTTATCATCGCTAATGTCCTTTTCCTGAATGCTGATTCCCATGAAGGTCGCTGCAGCGCCCAGATTACCAACGCTCACACAAGCATTATTCAAGGACGCAGTCAAATCGCCATTTGTATCAACTGCCAAATCAAGCTTTACTGAAGCATCTGCAGAAACCTGATTCGGAATCGCTATGCCCGGCACGCCTGAAATGTTCATACCTTTTGTCGAGGAGAATTCAAGAATTCCCGATGTATAATCCGCATTTATTTCTGAGCTCTGGATTTTATTACTAACAAATTCACCAACAGCATCTTGAAGGCTCTGCCCTTCCGCCTGTGTAAAGGAGTTCCAATCTATTGAATTGATTGCAGCAATGACATCTACCTTATAATCATTGAAATCACCCACAATCTGCTGTTTGAGTCCATCGACCTCGTCTGCAGCCGGGTTAGCTGTAACACTATCAAAAGATTCAATGGCATTGATGGCCCCGGTCAATATATCACTATGGGCAGCCATCATCAAACGAGGTTCAAGGGGTTCAATATTGAAATTATTTTGAGAGTTCTTCTTGGAAGATTTCTTAGACTTGTTTTTCATCTTGGATGTCTTTGTTGAAATTTATTTTAATTTGACACAACGGACGGAAAGGGCGTTAAG
>NZ_CAMVDO010000044.1 GCF_947166265.1 uncultured Fibrobacter sp.
AACTTGTCGAGCTTAGCGAGGCGCGCTTGCACCTGGTCGTTCATATCTTGCATTGCCATAGTATTTATCCTGTGATTAAATCACGTTAAAAATTTACGGCAGAAAATTTAGAAAAAAGTAGGATTCCGCTATGATTAACAGTTACTGAAAAGGTTACAGGTAGCAGGTTTCAGGGGGCAGATCATTAGCCGTCCTTCAAATTCTTCGGGCTAATAACACAAAACTAACCGTTAGTGGTTAAGACAGAAAAAAACAGTTTATATTTTTATTACGCAAATAAAAAGTTAATTTAAATTTACGCATTTTAGACAACAACATCATTTTACCAACAAATTTTTTTCTATAATTGCCCCGAGGAAACGATATCGTTTTCTAACATTCCGATTAGGAGGAACAATGAACAAGCTCTTAACGATCGCACTTTGTGCGACGTCTTTGGCATTTTTTGGCTGCGCCAAGGCCGGCTACAAAAATGTAGACCCCAGCTGGACAGAACCGGCTTCTAGCGTCACCGTCCTTTACACCGAACCCGTCGTGAAAAACGCAGACGACGTAGCAGACGACCTTCCTGACTATACGAACAACTTCGCAGAATGGTTCACCAAGCAAATTGCTAGCGAATTCCAGAAGCAGGCCGGCATTACAGCAAACTTTGTCTCCAAGGACGTCACGGACTACACCATGACCCCGACCAAATTCGGCAAGAAGGAATTCCTCGTTCCCTCTCCGAAATTTGACGAACTCGGCAACGTAAGCGGAATCATCGTTTCGATGAGCAACATCGAAGTTTCTCGCGTTTCCGAAACCAAGTTTACGGGTCCGACCAGCACCGAAACCAGACACTACCTGCAGTACAGCGGCGAATACTCCATTGCCGACACCGACAAAAAGACGGTCGTTACCAGCGGTACGTTCAAGGCTCGCGTAGGCCTCGGCATTACCATGGGCAAGGGTGACTGGGAAGAAAACGTAGCCAACTTGGTTGAAGAAATTCTCAAGGACACTCCGCTCCAGCAGAAAAAGTAAGAGTCTCTATAAACACCTCAAAAGTCCCTGCGGCCACAAGCTGCAGGGGCTTTTACTTTTTGCAGGGGGAAATTTTATGCCAACGTTTTTTCCAGGGATTCGATAATTTCGGCAGCCTCGCCAAAATCATAATCTTCGATAAGTTCTTTCAACTTACGCAGCAAGGCTTCCTGGCTCGATTCAAAGGCGATTCCCTCGATACCATCAAGAATACGCTTGCACTGGGTCGAAGAACACGTGTCCACGGCATCCTTAAGTCCACCGAGAGCTTCGCGCAACTTGCGGTTAGCCTCTGGGTCCTTCACCTTTTCGGACGGGCCACTCTGTTCCGTCACAATGTCGTTCAAGACAACGTTCAATTCTTCGACAAGGGCCTGCAGATTTTCTTCGAAAACATTGTAGTCGCTAAAGTTGCACTGTTTCTGCTCCAGGTCCGCTTCAAGGGTCGCCGCAAGATTCTGCACATGGTTAGCGCCAATCGTTCCGCAAAGTCCCTTAATCGTATGGACTATTCGCGTAGCCTCGTCGTAGTGGAACTGTTCAATCAAGCTGCGCAAGTTGAAGGAATTTCCGCCATAATCGCGCACAAAGCCCTGTAGAATTTTCAGGAACATCGGGCGGCTGTTGTTGACATGGTAAAGCCCCGATTTTGCATCCAGATTCTTGACCTTCTGGAAATGCATCAAGAAATTTTCATCTTCCTGCGACAGGTCGCTCCCCGGCCCCTTTCCAGAGCTCGGCGTTTCCGCCGCAATCGGAAGGAACTTCGCCATTTCCTCGTACAAGACCGTCGGATCAATCGGCTTTACAATATGGGCGTTCATCCCCGCTTCAAGACATTCCTCGGTATCTTTCTGGAAGGCACGGGCGCTCATCGCAAGAATGGGCACCTTCTTGAAATATTCATCTTCGCGGGCTCGGATTTCCCTCGTTGCCGTAAGGCCGTCCATAATGGGCATCTGGATATCCATCAGCACCATATTGAAGGCGTCCTTCTTGAGCATTTCAAGGGCTTCCTTACCGTTATTTGCAATCATCGCCGTAAGGCCCACACTGTTCAGGAGCGAGACCGCCAGTTCCTGGTTCATCTGGTTATCTTCGACCAAAAGAATCTTGGCTTCCTTGAAATAGATTTTACCCTTTTCTTTTTTTACGGCCTTCTGGTAGGTAAGCGAATAGCCGAACGATTCCTGCAGGGCGCTCAGCAAGGAACTCATCAACAGGGGCTTAGCCACAAAGCTGTTGAACCCGAGATCCTTTGCCGCCCCCAATTCGTTTTCGTCAAAGTGAATCGGATGCATAAGCACCTTGGGAATGTTCTTCATGGATTCGCCAAGACCATGCACAAAGTCAAAGCCGTTCAAAATCGGCATTCCGTAATCCACCAGGAACAGGTCATAAGGATCTTCCTTCGCCTCCTCATGAGCCTGAATCAAGTCCAAAGCCTCATCTACGGAACTCGCCTCTTCCACCACACACTGCAAACGGGTCAGGTAATGGCGCAATACAGTGCGCAAGTTCGCACAATCGTCAATCAACAGGATATTCTTGTTCTTTAAGCGTTCTTCGGTTTTCCACTTCGGAGCGCCGGCCTGGGCCGCCACCGGAAGCGTGATGGTAAAGAAGAACTGCGAACCTTCACCCGACGTACTTGTCACCTGAAGCTGTCCGCCCATCAGTTCCACCAGCGACTTGGAAATCACAAGGCCAAGTCCCGTTCCGCCATACTTGCGGGTGGTCGAACCGTCTGCCTGCGTAAAGGCATTGAAAAGGCGCGAAAGCTGTTCCTGCGTCATACCGATACCGGTATCCTTGACGCAGAAATACAACTTGACGGAATTGTTCACCTGCTGCAACATCTTTACGCTCAGGGTAATATCGCCCTTTTCGGTAAACTTTGTCGCATTGTTGATCAGATTCGTGAATATCTGCGAAAGCCTAAGCGGATCACCCATCAAGATTTCAGGAATGTCCGGATCAATATCCACAATCAGTTCAATGGGGCGCCCTGCAATACGGACTTCCGCAAGGGCGGCCACTTCGCCAATCACGTCCTGAAGCACAAGCTGGGTAATTTCAAGATCCTGCTTTTTCGCCTCGATTTTCGAGAAATCCAGAATATTGTTGATAATCCCCAACAGCGATTTCGCGGCCTGGCTAATACGGTCGACAAAACTCCGCTGGTGATCGTCCAGTTCGGTTTCCGCAATCAGGTGCGCCATGCCGATAATGGCATTCATCGGCGTACGAATTTCATGACTCATATTCGCGAGGAATTCACTCTTCGCCTGAGTCGCCTGTTCGGCAATTTCACGGGCCGCCACCACTTCCGAAATGTCGATCATCGACAACATGTAACCGACAACCGTCTCCTGAACCTTAAGCGTACAGCCTTCGCCGCGGAACCACGTTTCCGAGCCCCCATTTTCAGGTTTCAAGATAAACGAATCTTTCCAAATTTCGTCCTTATTGAACGATTCCAACAAAGCGTCGACAACAGATTCCGGAAGCCCCTGGTCCTTAAGCTCGCTTACGGAAAGTCCCACCAAGGAACGCCATTCCTTACCCAGGAAATCGGCCAGCTGGCGCGACATATACTTCACATGCATGTTCTTGTCGAATATCACCAGAATCGAATGGTCCGCCGAAAGCATAATGGTATCCAAGATGGTATCTTTCTGGATTCCACTCGTTTCATCGCTCACCATAATGAGAATTCGAGGTTCACCGTTGTCTTCGACCAACACCTGGAAAGACATTCCCCACCAGGCCACCTCCCCTTCCTGATTCTGCACGCGGACAATCGTCTTGCGTTCGCTCGCTAGCATCTGGCCGCCCATCCGCACTCGATGGGCAAACTTATTGAATTCTTCGGACGGGAAAAACTTGAACAGGCTTTCTTCCTTGATATCTTCGCCACCGTTCAAGAAATCGACCACATACGCGCTCGCATGCAAAATTCCAAACGAATAATCAGTAAGGATAATCCTAAAGTTGTCGCCCTTCCACAAAAGCGTATCGAACAGGTTACTGGATTTCACGCTGTCATTCAAGTCACGCTGGATATACTTTCTAAACAGCAAATGCGACACAAAAAGCGCAAGGAACATCATCGCAAAAACTGCCAAAGCGACAATCCCCAAAACGGTTGTCGTATGGTTGTCTATACTTGCAGCGATTTTATTGTGCTGACTCACATGAACAATGTAAAAAGGCAACTGTTTCAGGGGCGTCACCATAAAAATAAGCTGCTGACGGTGTTCATTCGTCTTTTCAAACCGAAGGATCCGCCCGTTCATCAGCGTATCCGAGGCAAACTTGTCGGAAACCAGCTGCAACAGGTTTTCGACGCTGTCCTGAATTACCTTTCCACGGTTCGTTTCGTAGGGGAAATAGGTCAAGAGGTTATCGTTTTCACTGCTCACAAGCATCGAGATGCCGCCCTCTTCGCGAGCAAGCCCACCCATGGAAAGGCGAACCTTGTGTAGGTCTAAATCTTCGGCCAACGCCCCCTTAAACTTGCGATTCTTATCCCAAATCGGGTAAGAAAGCGAAAGAACCTGCTTATTGATGCTCTTGCGGATTGTCGGTCCCGTATAGGCCAAGCCCCTTTTACGCGACGCCTCTAGGTACCAACCTGTGGTGCGGAACTCCGTCTTTCCGCTTTCAAGCTTTAAGCCCCTTCCCGAAACATAGTCACCGTCATTGGAACCGTAATAAACATCGACCACCCCGTCACCGCCCAGAGTATGCTTATAGAGCATCGACCTCAAGGTATTATCCTTGCCCATCTGCTGGACGCGCTTCGCCAAAGAAAGGAAACTGTCTTCGCGATTCTTCAGCAAGGCTTCCACTTCGGTCTGTACGCGTTCATGGAGCGCCGCCTCGGTATTGGCGACAGCCGATTCCACCAGCATCGAACGGACTGCATAAGAAAACACAATTACCAGAATAGCAGCCGCCAAGAAGGTGGGCAGCATGTAAACCATGGAAATACGGTTTCTTAAACGACGCCTTTGCGCATTGAGCGGACTGTGAGTCAATTCCTACCCTCTAAGTTAGGACTCCTTAAAGCGCTCATAAAGAGCAGGGAGCTGCGATTCAAGTTCCATAAAGGCATCGACAACATCCGGGTCAAACTGGGTGCCCTTACCTTCCAGAATTTCCTGGACGGCCACTTCGTGAGGATAAGCCTCTTTGTACGGGCGTTTCGAGACCAGGGCATCGTAGACGTCGGCCACGGACATAAGGCGTGCCCCGACAGGAATGTTGTCGCCCTTGAGGCCATTCGGATACCCGTGACCATCGAACCTTTCATGGTGATTCAAGATGATTTCGGCAGAAATTCGCACCAGCGGGTGGTCCTTGAGTTCATGCGTGGCATTCACCAGCACATCGTAACCCATCTGGGCATGCGTGCTCATTACGGCCCATTCCTCTTCGTTCAGGCGGGCGGGCTTACGCAAAATTTCGTCGGGAATCCCCACCTTGCCAATGTCATGCAAGGGGGCGGCCGTCGCATAGTAATCTATATATTCATTATTGGGGATAGCATCCTTAAAACGCGGATGGTTGCGCAATTTTTCGGCAAGCATCTGCACCAAGACCTGGGTACGCTTGATGTGTGCGCCGGTTTCCGGGTCGCGGTATTCCGCCAGGGCACCCAGACTCGTAAGCATCACTTTCAGGGTTTTGCGGAGGTCCAGGGTCTTTTCTTCGACCAAATCCTGCAAATGATCACGCTGATGCTTGAATTCCAGCTGATTTTTGATACGCAGCTGCACCAAATTCGGGTGGAACGGCTTAGTAATATAGTCTACCGCCCCTAAATCGAGGCCCTGCTGTTCACTCTTGCTATCGGCCTTGGCCGTCAAGAATATAACCGGAGTATTTTCTACTAATTCCTTTTCATTCATCTTCCGGAGCGTTTCGTAGCCATCCATTTCAGGCATCATCACATCCAGAAGAATCAGGTCGGGCTTTACCTTTTCAGCGAGCAAAAGCCCCTTTTTTCCATCCAATGCAACAAAGACATCATAATCATTAGACAATATGCCTTCGAGAACCTCTATGTTCGTTTTCGTGTCGTCAATTACTAAAATTTTTGCGCGCGTTCTATCCATATAACCCTAATATAATGTTTCTAAATTGGAATAGCACAACTTGTTTTATTCCAACTTGGAATAATATGCCATTTTTTTGCGAAAAACGCCAATTTGCAACTTTATTATATGTTTTTTTTTGCACAAGTGTGAGCAAAAATACACCTAGACCATGGAAAAAATGTCAATAAAGCTAATTTTCGGGGCCAAACAGATTGAAAATGAGAAACTATATTTGAAAAGGATGCAACACTGGATCCCCACCCGTTGGTCGAGGATGACGCAACAAATTAAGTCATCCTGGAGCGGAGTGACGGGATCCAGGTGCAAGGTCCCTGAGCCTGCCGAAGGGCCGAGTTATGAGGATCTAGAGTCGAAGTTATTGAGGTTATAGGAGAAGAAGACATGAAACGTTCATTTGCATTGGCTTTTTTAATGGCAGGGGCGGCTTTTTCGCAGGAAATCGTCGATATTTCGCCATTTTGGTCCGCTTACGACGCTGTTGACCTGGGCAACGCGATAAACGACCTGTACGAAGACCTCGCCCTCCCCGACTCCACTCCCACCACCGACCGCAAATACCCTATCACCTGGGAAAGTTCGGATACCCTTTTCCTTGGCCATGACGGGCACATCAACGGACGATTCGTGGGCGAAAACAAGGAAATCACCCTGACAGCAAGCATCAAGGATATCGGAACGTCGGGACGAATCCAGAAAAAGCTGTTCAAGGTCTCCATCCACGGGTACGAACCCTACTCCAACTACCTTTTCGCCTATTTTCGCGACAACAAGGACGAAAACATCTACTACGCCCTGAGTAACGACGGCTACAATTTTACCGCGATGAATGGCGGGAACCGCGTTGTGGCCGCCGATACGGTAAGCATCAAGAAAGGGCTTCGCGACCCGCACGTGCTGCGCGCCCCCGACGGCTGGTTCTACATGGTGAATACCGACATGAAGAGCGCCGAAGGCTGGGCGAGCAACCGCGGCATGGTGCTTATGCGCTCCCGCGACCTTATCAACTGGGAACACAGTACGGTACATTTCCCCGACAAGTACAAGGGCAAGAATTTCGCGAACGTCACCCGCGTATGGGCACCCGAAACCTTCTGGGACGACACCTACGACAACGGCGACGGCACCAAGGGCCGCCCGCTGGTTTACTTTTCGCTGTTGACCGACGACGGCACCATCGCCTACGACAAGGTTTTCTACGCCTACGCGAACAAGGACTTTACCGACCTCGAAGGCGACCCGCAACATTTCTTTGACCGCGGCAAGTCCACCATCGACATGGACATCATCTACAATCCCGTAGACCGCAAGTACCACGCCTTCTACAAGAACGAAGGGGACGGCGGAATCTGCAAGGTGACCGCCAATACGCTCATGCCAAAGACGGGAGCCTCTTCGGGTTCGCAATGGAGCAAGCCAAGCGGCGCCTTGCAGCAGACAACGGAGGCCGTAGAAGGAGCAGGCGTCTTCAAGTTAATCAACCAGAATTCCTGGGTACTCATGTACGACTGCTACATGAACGAACATTACCAGTTTACCAGCAGTTCGGACCTAGAAACATTCGAATTCGTCCAGAATACCGCAATGAAGGGAGCATTCACCCCCCGCCACGGCACGATTCTTCCGATTACCGCCGAAGAAACTGCTAAACTCATGAGGGCATTCCCCACCAAAGACTTCGAACCGCGCGTGATTGACATTCCCGACTCCATCGGAGTCTGCGACGGCAAAAAAGTGGTCGGCCCCTGCAGCGGCACAAAGATTATCCCCTACGTAAAAGTCGATGACGGAGGCTGGAGCGAATCGACCGACCTGAAAGTCGCCAAGGGAGCAACGGTACAGTTCGGCCCACATCCGTGGGACGGCAAAATCTGGAGCTGGGAAGGTCCCGACGGATTCAAGTCCACCACCCGCGAAAATACGCTCAAAAATGTCGACGGAGACAACAGCGGCTACTACACGGTCACCTACACCAACGAGACCGGCTGCAAAAGCACGCTCAAAATCAAGATGGTCGTCGATGACCCCGACAAGCCCTACAAGGAGCCGGACACCACGACAACCCGCATCGGCAACATAAATTCCCACGGCAAATCACTCCCAGAATACATGGGCAAGCGCGTCGAATACTTCGACCTGCTTGGAAACCGCCTTCACACAGCTCCGAGAACCCCCGGCCGCTACATCCGCAGAAGAAGATAGACAGTAAGCTCACCACCCTTATAAAGGTCCCTGAGCCTGCCGAAGGGCCGAAGCAAAGGGCCAAAATCGGGGCCTACCGGCAGTTCGCGTAGTGCGCTTTCTTGTCCTCGTACATCAGGACGTCCGCCTCGTGCATCGCCTTGCGGATATCTCCCCCATTAGCATCGTGGAAGAATCCAATGGCAAAGCTCACGTTGCCTTTTTCCTTAGACTTCTGGCGGAGCTTTTCGACTCGGGCTCCAAGGTTTTCCTCGGATTTATCCAAGGCAACCACCACAAATTCGTCGCCACCGGCGCGGTAGATGTCGCAATCGCTGAAGGTTTCCTTCAGAATCTGGGCAGCGCGTTTCAGAAGATTGTCGCCAGCGTTATGCCCTTCGATATCGTTCACCGGCTTTAGTCCATTCAAGTCCGCAAATACCACCGACAACGTCTTGTAGCTAATCGTTTTACTCACCAGCTGCAGCACCAAATTATTCATGGCGTTACGGTTCTTTACCCCCGTCAGCAAATCCACGTTGCTCAGGACTTCGAGCTGATGCAGCAACAGGTAACTCGCGACTTCAGACGCAATAAAGAACGTCACCAGTTCCAGCGTTTCCTTGATGCGCAAAACCTTCGACGTATCAAAGTTCGTCACCCAGATAAAGCCGATAAATTCCTCGTTATGCATCAGCGGCAAAAGCACCAAACTTTCGACATGGGCGCTCGTCAACGAGGCATACCACTGCGGATTTCTCTGGTGAATAATTTCCATATCCGCTTCGTTCTGGATAATCAGGCAGTTACTGCCCATGAGCGTTTCAATCCAGGATTCAGCGTAGTCTATAAACTCGTCCGAAATCACCTGACGAATGTCTTGGACGTATGTCCCCTTTTTAGCAGACGCACCCAATACGCTACAAGACCGATTCTTGAAATCCGTACGCAGCACACAGCAGGTTTCCGCGCCACAAAGTTCGCGAACATCCGCCATCACATCGTCCATCGTCTTAAGGAAATCTTTTGTACCGCGCAACTTGATACACGCCTTAAGCACGTTCGAAGAAATCTCTGCAGAAAGCCTCGTCATGGTTTCAAGGTCTGCCTCGGGCGAAACTTCTAGCGAATAGCTGCAATAACCCTTTTCAGGGTCATCCACGTCAACCGGCAGCATAAAAAGATTGATCCAGAAAGGGAAACGCTCCGGCTGAATGTAGGCATGAACCGGCTTACGGAGAATGGCGCTCTGGTAGCAGAACTTTTCAAAGTTCAGCTCCTTTGCCATGTACATTTCGTAATTGGAACCGGGAATAAACTTCTGGCTAAAAACGGAATTGCCGTCACCGTCCTTTCGTTCCATCGACTTGACATACTGGGGGTTCCCCGCTTCAATACGGATCGTCCCAATACTTCCGTCAGTCGTCCTCTCTACCGAAAGGACACTCGTCATCGTATGGAATGAATCGACAAATTTCTGCAATTCCTCTTTTTTCATCTACTCCTCGATTCCGGGAAAAGGTCGTAAAACCTCTTCTTATCTTCGTACATATTGGCATCGGCTTTCTGCATCGCCTTGCGAATATCGAGGCCCCTATCGTCGAAACAACACCCTATAGCAAAGCTAACATTTTCCGGATCAGAAGAATCCTTACGAAGCTTTTCGACACGTTCATCAATCCATTTTTTCGGCTTATCTATCGCAACGACAACAAATTCGTCACCGCCCGCTCGGTAAATTTCGCACCCTTCAAAAACGGATTTCAAAATAAACGCCGCTTCCTTCAAAAGGCAGTCGCCTGCGGTGTGGCCCTCCGTGTCGTTAATGGTCTTGAGACCATTCAAGTCCGCAAAAACAACTCCGATAGACATGGGAGCGCGTTCCCTGCCCGACACCAGGCGAAGCACCCTGTTGTTCATCGCGTTCCTGTTCTTGACACCGGTCAACAGATCGGTAGAACTCAACATTTCGAGCCGCTGCAACAACTGGTAATTTGCGATTTCAGAGGCGATAAAGAACGCTGTCAGTTCAAGGGTTTCCTTGATGTGTTCGGTATTCTTCGTATCGAAATTCGTCGCCCAGATAAAACCAACCGTTTCGTTGTTGTACTGGAGCGGGAAAAGGACCAGGCTCTTGATAGATGCACTCTGCAACGAACGGAACCAGCCCGGATTTCTCCGTTTCACCTCTTCCATATCATGTTCATTTTCGATAATCAGGCAATTGCTTCCGGCAATCGTTTCTAGCCACGATTTTGCGTAATCGATAAACGAATCGTTCAAATAATTCCTAAAGGAATGCGGAGGCGCATCGGGGGCATTGCTTTCACTCAACAGGGAACAAGTCCGTTCATGAAAATCAGTCAGCATCACGCAACAGTAATTTGCACCACAGATAGCGCGAACATCACAGATGATTTCGTCCATCGTCTTCAAGAAGTTCTTGGAACTGCGCAGTTTGATACAAGTCTTCAGCACATCGGAGGTCGTCTTCGCCGAAAGATTCGACATAATCTCGGGACTAGCCTCGGTAGAAAGTTCATGCGTATAGGTACAATAGTACTTGTTAGGGTCTTCGATATTGAGAGGTTGACTAAAGATGTTAAACCAGACGCCAAAACGTTCCGGATTGATATAGGCATGCATCGTTTTTTTGAGAACCGCACTGCTATAAATAAAGTGTTCGAAATTCAGGTCCTTGGGAATGTACTTCGTGTACTCGGCACCGGGAACGAACGTACGGTCGATATTGGGCATATCGAAAGGAGATTCATAATTTTTATCGAATGTGGCCAAGTAGGCCTTGTTTCCCGCCTCGATACAAATTTTTCCATAGCCACCATCAGGCTTTTTTTCTACAGACACAATGCATGTCATCAATTCAAACTGATCGACATATTCCTGCAGATTCATAACATCTCCTTATCCGACCTTCTTAACGGACATTTGTACACCATTATAAGATATTATAACACTTTTTAAAGGAAAAAGCGTTATAAAGTACAAATTTATAGCGATTTATTTAGTACAACTTGGAATAGTCCAACTAGTGAAAACTACTTGGACAAATCCTTAACCACCATAATTCCGCTACGTTCGATCTTAGGATACTGGCGCATACCCTCGCCACCCGTTCCCTTGTCGAGAACTTCCAGAAGTTCGCCCTTAGTCGAATAAAGGTGCAGTTCCCACGGAGTGTTCGGGGCATTGAAATAGCCCGAGTTTTTCTGAACGTTACGCTGGAAAGTCCTGTTCAGGCGATCCGTCACGCTGCGAGCCTGCACAAGCGAAATATCCGAAAGTTCCCAAGAAATGGGGACTCCACCCATATCGTAAATCAGGAGGGCTTCCATATCGGAAATTTCCTTCATGGTGAATTTCCAACTGAAGTTCTGCCAGCTCGTGCTCAAGTCAAGAATACGCCCGTTCGCATACGGAGTATACGTTTCGGAGTCCTTCTTGATGTTCACGTTCAGGGTGCGAGGCTTGTCGGCCTTTGCGCGCATACTAAAGATGTAGGTAACTCCGTTCCTCAGGGCAAGGCGCTGCTTGAACTGCAGGTTCCACGATTCCTTGCCGGCCTTCTTGATATCGAAACGCACGATACCGTTATCGACCTTCACGTCGGCCTTTCCGCCCCAGAAATCCACCTGCCAGTTGGCAAGCGGTTCTTCGCCCGAAAAATCACCGTTCTGGATCAGGTTCGTACCGACAGCCTGAGAACCCGTATCAAAATTTTTTTCCTGAATGAAGGTTGGAATGACGCTTGTATTCTGGATACCGTTGGGGTTGTCAACGCAAACTTCCTTGCCCCAGCCAACCAGCGTATTGAAGGAGCTGTGTTCCGTCATGTCCATTTCGGGACTGTCAAAATTACCCGGACCAAAGCTCCAGGCAAGCCAGCCAATGCCGAGACGTTCCGCTTCGGACATAATGAACTTGTAGGGGATTTCCTTGGCGCCACCGGCAGCCACCGGAGCAAACTCACCCACAATCAAAGGAAGTTTCTTTTCGACAGAGGCCTCAAGAACCCCCTTGATCCTGTCCTGAACCGTCGCATACCCCGTAGCCTTGGGATCATGACGTTCCGTGGGCCACCACATATGAATGGAAAACAGCAAATTGTGTTCCGGGTCCGCCTGTAAAAGCTTCGGCCCCACGTTAAGCAGGTTCGTTTCGCTCTGGCCCCACTGGTCGGCATCAATCATCAACGGAACACGGACACCCGCTGCACGCATACGAGTGACAATGGCATTGTAGGCATCGAAAAAATCTTCGGCAGGCACCGATTCCGCACCAGGTTCATTACCGATGTTCAAAATCAGGTACTGCTGGTGATTCGAAATCATCTGCAAGGTTTCTTCGCGAAGCCAGAAATCCATTGCATCGGCCAGGCGTTCCCAGTTTCCAGTAGTATCATGAATTTCGGGGATAGGAATCATCCCGTTCGAGATACACTGTCCAATAATGTTGTCTAGGTCACTCACGCGGCCGCGAGTATTCCAAACGATTCGAACGCAGTTTGCACCCGTCTTTGCAATTTCGGGGATAGTCTTCCCTTCGCGGTCAGTCCAAATGAACATGTGGTTGATACCGCGAAGAATAACCTTTTCGTTATCCTTGCTATACAAAAAACGATCTTGCACAAAAAAGCCGGGTTTTGCCGAAGCCATATTCATAGCACTAAATTCTCCATTTATTACATAGGAAAAATACAATTATTTGTTCGACATCGCTTATTTTTTTTGTAAAACTGTGCAAAATCGGTTGGAAAGCGTTCAACACACCGAAACGGACCTTTCCGGCAGGTGTTTCCAGTACCGCACCGGCAGACACCTCCGGAGCAATTTGGGGTTTTCACGCTCCTTGATAGCGATAGACTTGTAGTAATCCTGCCAAAGACGCACCATGTCATCGGCCCTGGTCGCCGACTTGACCGCCTCAAGGTTCGGAATCGTCATCTCCACTGGGGTACGCATAGGGCTCTGCCCGTCGTAAAACACCCCATAGGAGCGACTGGAATCGTAAATGGCCCAGCGTTCATTCGCAAAACGCCCCCGAAAATGCCCCACAATCATCTCCAGAATGTCATATTTCGGCTCAATTTCAGCAAAATAGGTTCCATCGGCCATCTTGCTGAACCGAACCATCCCCAACATTCCGCCAGCCTCGCGCCGCACGGAGCGGGCAATCATGTAAAGCGGGAGCATCTCGCTAGAGGTCGGGTTCTTAGCGTAATTCGGGTCCTTGCCGTCGAAAACCTTGCGAAGGTAAGCCAGAATCTTCATTTCGACCCCCTCTTCTTCGGAGCGGAACACCACTCGGAGCAGTTCCAGAATGTCGGCACTTGCATTGTTTACAATGGCCCGCTTAAGCCTTTCGGCGGATTCCTCGGAGGTTTCTACGCGGAAAGGCTGCATAAACAAGTTGCAGGGAGCCTGGCTACGGTCTGGGTGAATTTCACCAACATCCAGATGCTGGCGATAGATTTCGAAAACGACACTCAGAAAGCCGTCAAAAGAAGAATCGTAGGAAATGGAAAGCATAGGAGAAGAACTTAGCTGGCGGCGGGGAGTGCAAGTGTTTCTGGCGGAGTGAATAGGTCCAGTTGCAGGGGTTTTGGCTTGGGCAGCAGCAATGGCCGCACCATTTCAGGATAAAGGCGGCGCAAACTGGCCGGCGTATCCGGGTGATAAATAAAATACTGGGCACGCTTCAAGACTACTCCCATTTTTTTCAACTGTTCAAGGCGAATCTTTGAAAACCTACGCCCCGAAACAATCAGCTGCGCAGAACGCACCCCAATTCCAGGCACACGCAAAAGCATTTCGTAATCCGCAGTCTGAATATCTATCGGGAAAAACTCAGGGTGCCGTAAAGCCCACCCCACTTTCGGATCCAGTTCCAAGTCCAGGTTCGGATGATCCTTGTCCACAATTTCGTCGTAGCCGAACTTATAGAAACGCATCAGCCAATCCGCCTGATAAAGCCGATGTTCCCGCACAAGGGGCGGTTTTGTCGTCAGCGCAGGGAGCCTTTTATCGGCATTGATCGGGACATACCCCGAAAAATAGACACGCTTCATCTGTTGCTGCTTGTAAAAACCGTTCGAAAGCGTCAAAATCTGCAGGTCGGTCTCCCCCGCAGCCCCGACAATCATCTGCGTACTCTGCCCCGCCGGCAAAAACTTGGGCGAATACCGCGAACGGTCCGTACGGTATTCCAGCTTGCGCTCGGCAAGATAATTCATAGGCTTATAAATCGAGGCATGATTCTTTTCGGGAGCCAGGTATTGCAGCGCCCTATCCGTCGGGATTTCGATATTCACGCTGCTTCGGTCGGCATAAAGCCCCGCCTGGTACAAAAGTTCACTCGACGCTCCGGGAATCGCCTTCAGGTGGATGTATCCGCCAAACCGATGCACCGTTCGCAGTTCCTTAGCCACCTGCACCAGCATTTCCATGGTACGGTCAGGCGACCCCACCACCGCCGAACTCAAGAAAAGCCCCTCGATATAATTGCGCCGATAGAATTCGAGCGTCAAGTCAATCAGTTCCCTAGGCGTAAAAGTCGCCCGCGGAATATCGTTGCTACGACGGTTGATACAATAGGCGCAGTCATACTTGCAGGCGTTGCTCAAAAGCACCTTCAAAAGCGAAATACACCGACCATCGGCCGACCACGTATGACAAATGCCCGCACTGCAGGCACTGCCGAGCCCGCCCCCCGGAGCCTGCCGCTTGGAACCGCTCGAGGAACACGAAACATCGTACTTTGCCGCAGCCGAAAGAATATTCAGTTTTTCACGCACATCCATATCAATGTTCCTACCAGCCAGCCTTTACATGTTCTTTTGTTCATTTGCACCCTTGTGCACTAACAAATATAAACACAACTGCACAAAAAAGCAATAGCAAGAACATCTTTTTTTGAAAAAAAGTGAACCCCCGACGTCTTGAGTGTTTTTGCAAAAAAAAACGGCCCCGTATGACCGTTTCTTTAAATTAACCGGTTCTATCAAAACTTACTTTTTCAGGTAAATTCCCTTGGCCTTCGGCTTGCCCACGCTGCGGCCCTTGAGGTCGAAGGTGCGGCGACCCACGTTGTTCAGGCGGATTTCGCCCGTACGGGTATTGAGGCGCCCGATAACGGTAGTGTGTTCTTCGCCACCTTCGCGAGAGACAATAACCACCTCCATGGTTTCGGGGAGGTCGATGCTTGCCACGGTGGGACCAAGTTCGCCCTTCGGAACAGGCGCTCCAGAGGAGCCTTTATTACCATCCGGATCGTATTCCATAAAGGCGCGGAACGGAAGGATCCAGGCACCGGCACCAAACGGAACGAATTCACCGATCTTGAAATCGCCCTGTTGCTGTGCGGCAAAGCCCCAGATTTTTGTGTTCTTCATTTCTTCGGAGGTCCATTCGTGCATTGCAAGCGTTCCACGGAACACCCAGTCGTCTACGCGCGCCTCAGGCGTTACAGTCGCCTTGAGAGTTACTCCACCATTGATTCCAAGAGTAGCCGATTCCATCTCGATCATGTACGGCGTGTAAGCCTTGAGTTCACCCTGCAAACCGTTGCAATTTGTGTGGCCTTTTTCAAGCTCTTCCTCGCCTAATGTTGCGTTGCACCAGACGTACGTCATCCCTACCGCATTCTTGCCATTGTTGTCAACAACGCCCGCGAATTCAATGACAGACTTCACGCCGGTCAGATTCTTCGCTTCGATGTCGAACGGCAACATGATAGTCGAAAAGCCGCTGTTGGGCGTAAATTCGCGGTTGAACTTGACGGCGACATTCTCAACATCTTCGTCGATTGCGACTGCATCCGCTCCGTCGTAGGCTCCGTCGATTTCGGCGTGAGTTTTTCCGTCAGCATCTTCGAACACTTGCACGGCGGCGTAGTCGCGGATGTTGTTCCAGATGAAGAAGCGTTTCTGGATTGCACCTGCGTAATTGCCCTTGCCGGTGATTTGCGCAATGGCGGCTTCGTCGAGCGTGGCGGAGGAGACTGCGGTGTTGTTGAAGCATGTGACCGTGTAATCCGTGCCGGCATTGAGCGTGTCCTTGCCGTCGGTGACGAGCACAGAGGGGCAGACGGGCTTGCCGTCAGCATACTTCTGCACGGGGATGTCGGCGACGGCGATGCTTGCGTTGGATAAGAATTTTCCGTCAAACGATGACGGCACGAGAGTTTTGCCGTTAATATCATCATTATTGATGACCATCCCCGTAAGCATCTTTTCGTCGGTCCTGAGCGACTTGCCCTCGGCGATGGAGATGCCATTTTCGCTGTAGTAGCCGCTTGCATAGATGTAGTCGGTGCTGTTCGTCCAGCCAAGGGTGATATTTCCACTGTAGATGCCGTAGCCATATTCGCTAGTGGCCGTGACGCTGCCGCCGATTATCGTGATATTTCCTCTGCTGTAGATGCCGCTGCCAGTGGCTGAGACTTTCAAAGTTCCGCTTTGATCGCTTTGATCGCTCTGTTTGCTCTGCCCGTAGATGGTCAGATTATTCGATGCATAGATTCCATGTTCTGATACACCTTTAGTTTCAATCTCCATCGTCGCTCCGTCC
Organism: uncultured Fibrobacter sp.; assembly: GCF_947166265.1. Taxonomy (NCBI): domain Bacteria; kingdom Pseudomonadati; phylum Fibrobacterota; class Fibrobacteria; order Fibrobacterales; family Fibrobacteraceae; genus Fibrobacter; species uncultured Fibrobacter sp. The sequence goes on from NZ_CAMVDO010000044.1 coordinate 16,916, forward strand.
GCAAGGATGAGGTGTGCGTCACCGCTAAACTTGACTTGGCTCGTGTATTTCACCTCGCCTTCAACCACGTACCAGCCGCCGTCGAGGTTATCCACGCTTGTATTCTCTGTGAGCACTGTGTAATCCGTAACAGTCTGTTCGACACCGTTTTCGTCAATGTAGGCAATAGGCATAACAATCTTGAATTCTTTTTCAAGCTCCGTTGTACGCAACTTGTAATTTTTGCTATTGGCATCATTTTCATCGAGTGCAACCTTAGCGGTGTCATTGCCTACTTCTACCGCAGCACCCGTCACCACCAAGCGAGCCACGTGTCCTTCAACAAAGCCTTCTGCCGTTACTGTCGGAACATGTTCCTTGCCATCGTAGGCAAACACGGTCTGTTCCCCCCAAACTATCGAAATTACTTTCGGCTCAACGGTCAACGTTCCTGCGACAGAATCAATTTCGTAGTTGTCGGCTTTCAAGCCACTCGGCGTAATGGCGTATTGGCCGACATCATCGTACTGTTTGTAACCTATTTCAAGAGCAAGTTCGCCCTTCAAGACTTCGCTGGTTTCATTTCCTACAAATCCTTCATAGGCAACACCTGCGCTAGCAGGTTCGTCGCCATAGACAATCGTATCGTTCAAGGCGGTAATCTTGAGCGGAGCCTTATCGATTGTAAATAACTTTTGGACTTCGCCGTAATATTTTCCAGCCCCCTTGACGATTACTTTAGCCGTATCGGAGGCGTTCAAGTTGTCTTTATAAGCAAGCGTGTAGTCCTTGCCCAGTTCAAGCACATTTTCGCCGATGGTTACAACAGGTTCCAGGCGAATCGAATCCCCGGTGTAGGTTGCGCCGGAAATATTGGCGATAACAATATTGTCGGGGAAAGGCATGAGCGGCGTAAGCGTCTTGTTTTTGATAGATTCGAGATTTTCATCAGTGAGCGTGCCTCTATACTCGTTGCCGTTTTCATCTACGAAGGATTTACCCTCGGCGATGGAGACGGTGCATGAATCAGCACCGAGATAGATGCTGCTGACCTTGATGAAGTCGGTGCTGTTCGTCCAACCAAGGGTGATATGGCCAGCGTTAGTGTTGATGCCAGAGTTGTCCCCAGAAGCCGTGACCTTACCGCCGCTTATCGTGACAGTTTCCTTACTGTAGATGCCGTAAGTACTTGTGGCCTCGACGCTGCCGCCACTTATCGTGACTCCATCATAACCGTAGATGCCGTAACCGTTTTTGCCAGTGGCCGTGACCTTGCCGCCGCTTATCGTGATATCGCTCCAACTGAAGATGCCGATACCGTTTGTGCCATTTGCGGTGTCGTTCAAAATTCCGCTTTGCTCGTTCTGCCCGTAGATGGTCAGATTATTCGATGCATCGATTCCATATTTACCTTCAGTTTTAATCTCCATCTCCGCACCGTCCGCAAGGATGAGGTGTGCGTCACCGCTAAACTTGACTTGGCTCGTGTATTTCACCTCGCCTTGCACCACGTACCAGCCGCCGGGGAGGTTGCTCACGTTGGTTGAGGAGGTAAGCACGGTGTAATCCGTAACAGTTTTAGTCTTGCCGTTTTCGTCGATGTATTCGACAGGCGTATTCTCAGTCCAATGTGCGTAGGCAGTCGTATTGCCGGTGATTGCAGCGGAGAAGTCGAATTCCGTGTCGCCGTCTGTGGCGGTAAACCAACCCTCAAACGTGAAACCGCTGCGAATCGGGTCGGCGGGTTTTTCGACGTGAGCAACGCCGTTTTCGTCGAAAGTTGCCGGGAGCATTACAGGAGCTTTGCCGTCTTGCAAGTCCAACGCAACCGCATAGCAAGGCTCAAGTTTTTTGCCTTCAATAGCGGAAAGTTGCTCGCCAGTGAGCGGGCCGCTATACACGTTGCCTTTTTCGTCCTTGAACGACTTGCCCTCGGCGATGGAGACGGTGCATGAATCAACACCGAGATGGATGCTGCTGACCTTGATGAAGTCGGTGCTGTTCGTCCAGCCAAGGGTGATGTTTCCTTTATCGTTGTAGATGCCGTTGTAGTTGCCAGTGGCCGTGACGCTGCCGCCGCTTATTGTGACTCCGCCGTTAT
>NZ_CAMVDO010000045.1 GCF_947166265.1 uncultured Fibrobacter sp.
CAGACGAATTAATCCGCGGCATGGACCGCTGGATAGGCGCTTTCTTCTGGGAACCCACTTTAAGTGGGGAATGGGGTGCCGCCCTATTCGACTGGGACGGGCCGAACCTACGTGCAAACAAAGAAGCCTTCGAAGAATACAAGCCCATTAAAAAAGACCCTCAAAAACATTGAGGATCTTGAATTTTGGGGCGACTTATTTCTAGCCAGCCCAGTCTTTCCGTAAGCAACAAACGCCTCGTATTAACGAGTCGTGGTTGACGCTTTCAGCGTCCGCGGCTTCACTCGGTCATAAAATTATGCAAGCATAATTTTGCGACACTCGTTTTGCACGCTTTTGGCGAGAGCGAGGCGATAGAGCCTCGCGGTCCTATTTACTAGTGGACTCCATTACCATCCTGCACGTCGCAGGTCACCGGCTTGCCGTTCACTTCGAGAGCGAGGGCGTCGCAGAACACGGCGCCACCCTTCACGGAGAGCGCGATCTTCTCGAAGTCCTTCACCTTGAGTTCACGCGGTTCGCTGGGAGCCACACCCTTGAAGAGGGCACGGTCACCGGGCTTGGCGTCTTCAGGTACAGAGACGAGGCGGCAGGTGTGAGCTTCTGCGTCGAGGTCGCCCGCAAAAAGCATACCCTGGCTCATGATGCCGCGGAGAGCGCTCGGCTTGAGGTTTGCGAACAACAGAATCTTCCTGTCCTGGAGTTCTTCGGCCTTGTAGCTGCTCTTGAGGCCGCTGCAGATGGTGCGGAGTTCGCCTTCGCCGGCGTCCACCTTGAGCACGTAGAGGCTCGTGGCATCCGGATGGTCGGCCACTTCCTTAATCTGGGCCACGCGCATGTCCATAGCGGCGGGCACATCGGCGGCCATCAGGGGCTTGTTCTGCTTGGGCTTCTGCTGCGGTTCCTGCTTCTTGACTTCTTCTTCGATACGCGGGAAGAGCGGCTTGCCTTCGCCGAATGCTTCGCCACCCTTGAGGATTCCCCAAGCGAGGTCGTCGGCACTCTGGAACTTGGAACCGATCATGGCGAGGCCTTCTTCTGCCTTGGCGGGGATTACCGGCCACAGCAAGCAGAGGGAAAGGCGCACGGCTTCGGCAGAAACGTAGAGTACAGTCGCGAGTTCGTCCTTCGCGGCAGGGTCCTTGGCGAGTTTCCACGGAGCCTTGACTTCGAGGTAGCGGTTGATGCTACGCACGAGCTGCATGATGGTTTCGATAGACTGCGAGAGGCGAGCCTGCGGCAGGCCTTCCTTGATTTCGGCAATCACCTTGTTTGCAAGATTGATGACTTCATTTTCGGCGTCGCCGATTGCGGTGGCGGCGGGGAGCTTGCCTTCAAAGTTCGTGATGACCAAGCGGTGCACGCGGTTCAGCACGTTACCGAGGTCGTTGGCGAGGTCGCTGTTGATGCGGCGCACGAAAGCTTCGTGAGTGAAGTTGGCGTCCTGACCGACGACCATTTCGCGGGCGAGGAAGTAACGGAATGCGTCGATGCCGTACTTTTCCATGTAGTCCATGGGGTTCACCACGTTGCCAGCGGACTTGCTCATCTTTTCGCCGCCGTTCACGAGCCACCAGCCGTGGGCGAGGATGTGCTGCGGAAGCGGAATGTCGAGTGCCATGAGCATGGTCGGCCAGTACACGCTGTGAGTCGTCAAAATGTCCTTACCGATGAGGTGGTAAGTGGCGGGCCAAATCGGTGTGCCATCGGCGTAAGTCTTGTGGAAGGCGGTGGAGGCGCTCACGTAGTTGAGCAAGGCGTCGAACCAAACGTAGGTCACGTAGTCGGTGTCGAACGGCAGCGGAATGCCCCAGCTGAGGCGGGCCTTCGGGCGGCTGATGCAGAGGTCGTTCAGCGGCTGGCGCAGGAACCCGCGGATTTCGTTCCAGCGGTAGTCCGGCACAATCCAGTCCTTGTGGCTTTCGAGGAAGTCAATCAACTTCTGCTGGTAAGAACCCATCTTGAAGAAGTAGTTCTTTTCCTTGAGCCATTCCACCGGGCGGTGGCTGATGGGGTCGCACTTGTTTTCGTCGAGTTCGTCTTCGCTGAAGAAGCGTTCTTCGCCGACGGAGTACCAGCCTTCGTATTCTTTCGAGTAAATTTCACCCTTGTCCCAGAGTTTCTGCAGGCATTCCTGCACAAAAGCCTTGTGTTCGGGCATTGTGGTGCGGATAAAGAAGTCGTTACCGATACCCATCTTCTTCCACAGGTCTTCGAAGCGGTGGTAGTATTCGTCCACGTGTTCCTGCGGAGTCACGCCGCGCTTGTCGGCGGCGCGCTGCACCTTCTGGCCGTGTTCGTCGGTACCGGTCAAGAAGAAGGTCTGGTAGCCCAGAATCTTGTGGAAACGGGTAAGAATATCGGCCAAGACCGTGGTGTAGGAATGCCCAATATGCGGGGCGTCATTCACGTAATAAATCGGGGTAGTAACGTAAAAATTTTTCATGTGCCCAAATTTAGAAAAAAGGTGTTGAAACGGCAAAGGTGTTCGCTTCAAAGAATGGGCGTTCCCCTAGCGCATTTTTGCATTCTGTTATTGAATTGCTCAATATTTATTGTTTGTAAAAATCTATATTCGTAGCATGAAACGTTCCCTGCTGTTTTTTGTTTTTCTATTGTTTTCGACTGTGTTCTCGTTTGCGACGCACGTGGCTGTCCTTGAGACGATGGCGGATGGCGCAGCGAAAGATAACGTGTCGCTTCAGGATCGCCAGTACTTGACGAATGTGCTGCGCGAAGAGGCTGTCAAGGAGCTCCCCGCAGCGCAGAACTACACCATTATGACTCGCGAAAATATCCAGCAGATGTTGCCTCCCGGCAAGGCTATCGAAGATTGCGAAGGCAGCTGCCTTGTTGAAACGGGTAAGAACATCTCGGCCGATTACGTGTGCCAAGCTCGTGTGAGTACCTTTGGAGCGTCGCTTACGTTGTCTGCGGAACTTTATGAAACTGCGGGTAATAAGCTTATCGCGAGTTTCAATGGTCGCGGAGCAAACGTTGAGGAACTTCTGGGCGTTATAGAACAAAAATCCGCCGATTTTTTCAGGGTGATTAGGGATGCTAATCAAAGCAAGCCTCAGGAAGTTTTTGAAGAAAAAGCTGAAGTCCCCGCCGAAGTTTCAACTGAACCTGCCCGGGATTCGGTAGTCGCGCTTGCAAATAATGCTTACGACGAACTTGATGGCAAGTCTGGACCGCAGGTGGGTGAAAGTATCCCGACGAACGTGGATGGAGAACTTGCCGAAAAAGCAGGAATCCACTGGGTTCCCCTGAGCATCAGTACGCTGACGGCAGTGACGGGCGTTGTTTTGGCGATTGTTGGGAACGATCGTGCGCGCGATGCCCACGAAAGAGGTTTCGATAGCACCAAAGAGTACGAACGCAACAAGGATAAGGCTCACAGGGGGCAAATCCTTCGCGGTGTTGGAATCGGCGTCGCCATCGCCGGTGCGTTAGGTATTGGCTTGAGCTTTGTGTTCTAGGGAGGGGTTTGTGTTAGACGAAAGAACGGGCTGCGCCCTACAGACGAGAGACGAAAGAATGTTTGTGGATGGAACGAAGATAGGTGTCATCTTGAGCCCATTCGACAAGCTCAGGGTAAACTCCACGAAGTGGAGTCGAAAGATCTCTATTTATGCTTTATGCACGATTCTTCTCACGCTTTCTGCCTGCACCGACTACGAAGCGATGATTGATGATGAATATGAACAATGGCTTGCGGAACAAGAGGAAAAATCGTCTTCATCAGGCGAATCTTCTGAAGTTGACGAAGGAACATCTTCGTCGATTGAGCAATCCAGCAATAGCCGGAAAAATAAATCTTCGTCAAGCGAATCTCCCAAATCGAGCAGTAGTCAGATAATAACATCTTCGCTGAGCATCGGTTCTGAACTTGTAGATGGAGTTCTTGTTGACCATCGCGATAATCAACGGTACAAAACGGTGACAATTGGTACGCAGATTTGGATGGCGGAGAATCTGAACTACGAAACGGAAAACAGCTATTGCTATAATGATCTTAGAAGCTTTTGCTCCAAGTACGGAAAGCTTTATACATGGGATGCTGCGACAACAGCTTGTCCTAGTGGCTGGCATCTGCCAAGTAAAACTGAATGGGAAACCTTGTTCGCTGCAGTTGGAGATTCTTTGATCGCAGGCAAGGTCCTTAAATCTAAGTCCGATTGGAATAGTGAAGGTAACGGTACGGATGAGTTTGGTTTCTCAGCGCTTCCTGCTGGCGACAGGAAATACGATGGAACTTACTACAACGAAAAATTCTGGGTAAATTTCTGGTGCTCTACTGAGTCCGGTAGCGACATTGCTTACCACATGTACTTGGGCGATGATTACGATAAGGCGTTCTTGAACGATGTCGTTAAGAATAACGCTTTTTCTGTTCGTTGCCTTTTGAACGATGAAAAAACATTGAAATCATCTTCTTCGAACAAGGACTCTGAACCTGCTGATAAGACTTCGTCGTCTAGCGAATCATCAAAATCTAGCAGTAGCTCGGCAAAATCTTCATCTAGTAAAACATTGCAATCAAGTAGTAGTCAAAAAATTGTACCGTCTTCATCGAGCAATGTCGTTGATCCTGTTGAAGAATCATCTTCTTCATCCAGCAAGGTCCCTGAGCCTGTCGAAGGGACTTTGACTGATTCTCGCGACTCTCAAACCTACAAGACGGTGACTATCGGTTCTCAGGTTTGGATGGCTGAAAACCTCAACTATGAAACAATCGCTGATCTCCGAGATTGGTGGGGAGTCTATTGCTGGCAAAGTTCTCAAGTCTACAAAGGGTTGGGATAAAAACGGCAATGGCACGGACGCCTTTGGTTTTACCGTACTTCCGTACACTATTTGTACATAGATTACTATTTAGACAAGGCGCAACTGGCTAGGCTCGAAAAGAACTACGGCTTGAGCGTCCGTTGTCTAAAGGACTAGAATTTAACGTAGCGTTTTTTAAACCAATAATTGTTAACAAAATAATGTTGGAGAGGAAAAGCAGGCTGCTTTGCTAATCCCCCCCCCAAAAAAAGAAAGGTCCCCTGCAAAAACAGGAGACCTTTACTATACCCGGGCCGCGACTCGAACGCGGATATCATCCTTAGGAGGGACGTATTTTATCCCGTTAAATTACCCAGGCGAGTGGCGCATAATATAGCAATAAGCGTCGAAGTTGTCAAAAAGGGGAACGGCGTAAAGGGGAAAGATTGGCGCTTTATTAAATAATGTATATTGTTTAGCGAAAAAAGAGCCCTCAGGAAAAATGATGTCGATCAAGCAAAAGATTTTTTGGATTAAAAGGTATTGGACGAGCGTTGTTGTATTTGCTACCGTTATGTTTTTCGTAGCCTGTGGCGAACAGGAAACAACGGAGAACATCACCCAAATAAACCAAATGAATATGGAGGTGGTTCTTTCGGTCAAGGAATTGCCTAAATGTACCAGAGACAACGAGGGCGAACTGGCATGGGTAAAGGGGGAACCGTCCGTTAGAATCTGTTCCGACGGCAAGTGGTTTCAGACGGCCGAAAAGGATTCTCTTGTAAATACCGTCGATACGGTCTATCTGAAGGGGGAGGATCTCTCTTGCTCTACCAAGGAACTGTAGCAGTGATGGTTATGTGAAAATTGATAGTTACAGTAAAGTTGATGGAGCTCTTGTCCGCTGTCTTTTAGACTAGCATTTGTTATTATTTAATCGTGAAAAAACTTTATATAGCCTTTATCGTCGTTTTTGCAGTTTTGCTGCTGCTCCCGTTTACGGTGCAGACAGTGGCGGACTTGCGTGGCGAAAAGCACTTTATGAGCCTCGACATTTTCAAGGATGTCGTTTATACGCCGTTTAAGCGCGAATCCAGGATGGTGGAATCGGCGGCCAAGTTGAATGACGCCTGGTTTGCGGCGCGAGAATCGATTGCCGGCGGAGCCGAGGTGGGCGAGTCACTGGATGGCGTTATCAGTGCTCTTTCGGATCTGGAGGCGGTTGCGCTTTCGGTGAACAGCTATGCTGAACTCGATACGGCCGAGGCAGACTACAAGCTGCTGAAATTAGCGGATACCTTGGTGGCCTCCCTTGAAGACGAACCAGAATCGTTCAAGTCGGTGGATTCCACGTTGAAGGCTGTGGTGGCCGAATTTGGGCATTTCTCGGTCTGGCGCGCGTTTAGTGGAATTAAGCATTATGGCGTGTGGACGAGCCGCTATTTGCGTACGTTCGAAAATAAGGTCGAAGACGAAAATGCTTTGGTGCTGGCGTTCCGCCCTAAGTATCAGCTTGCGGTGTGGAATCTTTTTAACGATCCCGGTGAAAAGGTGGTGCTGGGTGCCAATTGTCAAGGCGAATCGGATTGTGCGGGGCGCCCGGGCCGCTGGCTTTTCTATCGGCAAGATGTAGAATTCCTGGTGCAGCCGTCACCGCTGGATGTTCGCAGTGCAAAGCTCGACAATCCGATTCAGGCGATACTTAAGTTCCGCGATCAGCTCAAGTCGAGGGGCGTAGAACTTTTAGTGGTGATTACGCCGGGTAAGCCGAGTATTTATCCGGAACGATTGACGGGCTCGGTGGTAGGTTCGGGCAATGCTTTAAATGAATCTGCTGCTAAAAATGCGGCCGGACACGGCAAGGCGATTTTAGATTCGCTCAATGCGCTTGGGCTGAATACGGTGGATCTTTATACGCCGCTCCTCTCTGCAAAGGCGGACGATGCAAACTTGGGTGCGCTGTACTTGGATGACGATACTCACTGGACTCCGCGTGGTGCAGAACTTGCTGCAGCTGAAATCGCGAAAAAAGTGAATTCGATGGCGGAGGCGGGCTTGATTGAGATTGGTGAACCGTCTATGGACTATGTGGTTTCGGATTCCTTGGCAGACCGTATGGGCGACATTGGTGAAATGAGTGGACTCAATAAGTTCAACGTGTTCAAGGTGCAACAGGTGACCGGTCATGTGGTTTCTCAACAAGATGTTTCTGAACGTATGGAAGCCCCGGCAGATTCGCTTTCGGATTCTACGGTGGTACGCGATACGGTCAAGACTCCTTTTAAAGACGATTTCCGCAAGTCGAAAATTTTGATTCTGGGCGACAGCTTCAGTCGCATTTACCAGACGGATGCGCCTGTGAACGCAGGCTGGATTGCTCATTTTGCAAGGAATATCAGCCGACCGGTGTCCTCGATAGTAAGCGACGGCGGTGCTTCTACATTGGTGCGTGAAAAGCTTGCCCGCAAGGCGGGTGTGCTCAAGGGCAAGAAACTCCTGATTTGGGAATTTGTGGAACGCGACCTGCGCTTTGGCGCCGAAGGCTGGAAAGATATAGAGTTTTAGAGGATAATGCAATGGCTAGACATGGAACTCCCACTCCGGGACAGGCGATTTTAGAAGGTATTGAATGGCTCAAGATGGACAAGGCGGAATTTGCACGCCGCATCGGAGTCCCGATGGAAACTCTCGAAGGGCTGATTGCGGGAACGGTTGAAATCACCCGTGAACTCGCCGAAGCGCTTGAATCTGTGACCGGCAGCCCCGCCGCCTACTGGCGCATGCTCGCGTCGAAAGCAAAACGCGTCTCTCAATCCTAGCCACCAACCACTAACCACTGTTTACTATGAATATTATTGATGCTGTAAATTGTATGTGCGACCTTGCGAAGGGCGTGGCGGAACAGTTTGACGTGATTGCCTCGAATTCCCATTCCGAGGGATTGTCGGTCTTTCAGGGCCAGGTGCAGAATACCGAGATTTCGGATTCCGTGGGGCTTGGCATTCGAGTCATCAAGGACGGACGTCCAGGATATGCGCACACCGAACGTCTAACTAAAGAAGCGATTGCGCAGACCATCAAGGATGCGCTTTGCCATACGCAGTGGACCGAAAAGGTCGACTTTGAACTCCCTGCGCCCGCAAAGATTCCTGCGGATTATCCCGATTACAATCCGGCGCTGGAATCGCTCACGCTTGCAGAACTCAAGGACTTTTGCATCGAACTCGAAAAGGAAACCTTTGCGCGTTCCGCGGATATCAAGAATATCCCTTATCTGGGTGCCGACCTGAATCGCGACTTTTCGATTGTTGCAAACCACAAGGGACTTTTCTATACCGAAAAGGATAATTCTGTATCGGTCGGTGCAGGTGCTGTCGCGGTTCGCGATGGAATCAGCAAGCTAGGCAACTTTGTCAAGAGTGGTCGCGACTGGAGTGAATTCACGGTTGCCGAAATTGCTGACAAGGCTGCAAACTATGCTACCGAACTTTTCGGTGCAAAAAAAATCGAAGGTGGCAAGATTCCGGTCGTTTTCTCGGAACGCATTTCGGGGCGATTCATGGGAATGTACGCCTCGCCGTTTATCGCCGAATCGATGCAGAAGGGGACTTCGCGCCTTGCCGGTAAAGAAGGCCAGAAAATCGCTTCCGATAAACTTTCTCTGTGGAGCGATCCGCTGAGTGAAAACTTCTGCCACAAGATATTCTTTGATTCCGAAGGCAGCCTGACTCGTCGCGTCGAAGTCATCAAGGACGGGGTCTTTAACGAAGCACTCTACAATCTGGAAACAGCAGCCAAGGCAGGCCGTGCCACGACGGGTAACGGTGCCCGCGATTTCGGCTCCAAGATGTCCACTGCATTCTGGAACATGTTCGTTCCGGCAGGGGAGTGCTCGACGGCAGAACTCTTGAAACTGTTCCCCAAGTGCCTTTTGGTGGTGCGCCTCGAAGGCGGCTCCGGTTGCAGTTCCGTGAGTGGCGAACTCAGTATCGGAGCCCACGGTTTCTGGTGTGAAAATGGTGTGATTCAACACCCTGTCGACGGAGTTACTTTGTCGGGGAATTTCTTCGACATCATCCAGAATGTGGTTGGAGTCGGCAACGAATACTACAATCCGTTCTCCGGCGTGAAAGTCCCCGCGCTCGCTATTTCTGAACTTGCTGTGAGCTGCTAGCGGTTTCAGGTCGGTGAGCTTGTCGAACCGTCTTCTGCCTGTAAATCAGCACAATCAGCCAAATGAGCCCGGTCAGGAACATCAAGCTGCAAAGCGTCTGTCCGCGGCTCATGCCGAACAGGTCCACGCGTCCAAGGTGTGCATCGGGCCTGCGGAAAAATTCGATGAAGAATCTGAAGAGCCCGTAGCCCATCAGGTACAGGCAGGGCATCTTGTCACGCAACAGCGGAATGCGTCTTAAGTTGTACAGAACCGCAAAGAGGATTACGCCTTCAAAGAGCATTTCGTAAAGCTGGCTCGGGTGGTGTAGAATCGGGTTCGTCATGGGGCTGTCGTGGGCGAGCGGGAACCACATGCCAATACCGCTTGTGGTGACTTCACCAAAGAGCTCTCCGTTAATGAAATTGCCCCAACGGCCCCAGGTATAGGCGAGCGGTGCCACCAAGAAGCAGAGGTTCAGTCCTTTCCAGACTTCCATCTTGTTGCGTTTGAGTCCGATGTAGGTGAAAATCGTTCCGAGAATCATGCCGCCGTGGTAGCTCATGCCCGAAATTCCCGTAAAGTGGTAACCGAGCGCATCGTGGGTCATCGGGAAAATGATTTCGGTCGGGTTTGCAAGGTAATAGCCCGGCTTGTAGAAAAACACGTAGCCGAGGCGTGCGCCAAGAATGATTCCCGCGATAATCCAGGTGAACAGGCTGTCGAACTGTTCCTTCGTGTAGCCCATTTTTTCTTTCTTGTTCACGTGCATAAGCGTCAGGTATGCGGTGACAAAGGCGAAAATGTACATGATGCCGTACCAGCGCACCGGGAAACTCCCGAGCGTAAAGGCCGTTCCATCAAAATAAGAAGGGATAAGGTTCCACCATGTCGGTTCCATTTTACTTTCCTTGTTTAGGGAGATTCTGATGAGCCCAGTAGTTAAACAGCATCGCGGCGACCTGCGTAGCCGGTTGCGAACGTACGCCCTGCAAGTCGTGCACCTGCATAATTACAAGCACGACCGCCTTGCCCGGATTTTCCTTGGACTGTGCAAAGCCCATGAACCATTCGTAGCGTCCGTAAGGGTCGTGTCCGTCGAGCGAACCCGTTTTTCCGCCGATCGTCAGGGCGGCGTAGTTCTTGCGGGCCATATGTCTGGTCGAAATGTTCTTGCGGGCAGTTCCGTTGGTTACGCTGCGTACCATCGCCTCGCGGAGCCCGTAGTAGGTGTTCTCGGTGAACTTGCCGACTTCAAGTGCGATGCGTGATTTGGGGGCGTAGCCGTCGAGGTTCTTTGCCCATGGGATTTCAAGCGGCTGCTTCATGAGAATCGAACGGACCTGGGCTGCGGCAAGGAGCGGCGTGAGAGTCGTCGCTTCGGTGAATCCGCAGCTTGCCTCGGCAAGGCCGTAGCCGGTATCGGGCGGAGCGTATACGGAGCGTCCGGGGAGTCCGGCGGGGAAGTTCATATTGTAGCCGAGTTTCTTGGCGGCCGATTTCAGGCGGTCTGCACCCACGTTCATACCGATCAGCGCAAGCGGCGGGTTGGCGGACTTCGCGTAGGCGTCCTGCATCTCGATAAACGGCCCCTTGAATCCTTCCTTCACGCGCAGCTGGTTCCTGTAGAGGGTGTGGCTAGCGCCAATCATCGGAATCTGGCTCGTGAGCGAGTAGCGGTTGCTTTCCATGGCAGCGGCAATCGTAATCGTCTTTGCAAGCGAGGCTGCCGGGAAGGTGTTCTTGATGAAATAGTCGGGCTTTTCCTGCACACGGTTGTCGCGGCGTTCACCCCAGGCGATAATTTCGTTTGTCTTCGGGTCCACCATCAAGATGACTGCGTACTCGGGGCGGAAACGGCGAAGCAGGTTGTCGATCTTTTCGGCCATGAACACGTCGGCCTGCGCCTTGATGTGCGTACTGTCGATTACTTCCACTTCTGGCGGCATTTCGGTCGGGGCAACGGCTGCGGCAACATTTGCCTGCATGTTCGCGATATCCTCGGAGTCGGCCTTGGGGAAAAGTTCTGTTTTGGGCGCTCCCGTTTCTGGTGCAACCTGCTCGGCCTGCGTTGTAACGTCGTTTGTGACCGGGGACTCCTGTTCTTCTACATATTCGTCGGCCTTTTCTGCCGGTTGTTTCGGCGCTTCTTTCTCGCCAAAGATACAAGTTCCCATCAGGGCGCAAATGCCCATAAAAACGGCGAAAACAATAATTCTGTTGCGAATTCTGACGGCGTAGGGGAGCCGCTTGTGCGGTTGGTATTTGGGTGGCTGGTAACTGTTGAAGTCCATATTAAAAAGTTGCCTGTAAATTCAACTTATAAGCTTGTCTTGAAAATCGTCTTGCGGTAGTATTCGAGCTCGGCGATGCTTTCGCGGATGTCGTCCAGGGCCTGGTGCTTTTCCATCTTCTCGAATTCGGGGAGCGTGGGGTACCAGCGGAACGAAAGCTCCTTGATGGAACTCACGTCGATGTTGCGGTAGTTGAGCCAGCCCGAAAGGAGCGGCATGTACTTGTACAGAAAGCGCCTGTCCTGCGTAATGGAATTTCCGCACAGCACGTTCCCGCGTTCGGTGGTAAAGGGCTTGATAAAGTCAAGCGTCATCTTGTCGGCATCTGCCATAGAGAGCGTTGACTTCCGGCAGCGTTCCACGAGCCCGCTCTGGGTGTGGTGACGCTTGTTCCAGTCGTCCATGCCTTCAAAAACGTTTTCGGTCTGGTGAATTGCGAGGACTGGCCCTTCTGCCAAGATATTCAGGTTCGGGTCGGTAACGATTGTCGCAATTTCGAGAATGACATCCCTCTCCGGCTCCAGTCCCGACATTTCGAGATCCATCCAGACGAGGTTCGGTGCACTTTTAATTCTTGCCATAACGCAAGAAATGTAGAAAATTACTTAAATCTTCTGGGGAGCGGTTTCCCTTCGGAAATCCATTCTCCGTATTCTGCGGCTGCCGTGTACATCACGTCGGTGGAGGAGTTGAGTGCCGTTTCAAGGCTGTCCTGAATGACTCCGATAATAAAGCCTACGCCAACCACTTGCATGGCAACGTCGTTTGAAATCCCGAGGAAAGAACAGGACATGGGAATCAGGAACAGTGAACCGCCGGCAATGCCGCTAGCACCGCATGCGCCAATGGTCGAAACGATGCATAGCGTAATGGCAGTCGGAAAGTCGACGGAAACACCCATGGTATGCGCTGCGGCAAGCGTCATGATGGCGATTGTAATTGCCGCTCCGTTCATGTTGATGGTTGCCCCCAGGGGAATCGAGACCGAGTAAAATTCGCGGTCAAGTTTCAGCCTTTCGCAGAGTTCCATGTTTACGGGGATGTTTGCTGCTGAACTTCTGGTAAAGAGAGCCGTAAGTCCGCTTTCCTTGATGCAGTGGATCACCAGCGGATAGGGGTCGCGGCGAAGCGCAAAGCTTACGACCGCCGGTGCGATCACGAAAACCGTAAAGAACATGGAGCCCGCAATAAGGGCGATAAGGGCGCCGTAAGTCTTGAAAATGCCTATACCGTTTGTAGAAATCGAGGTAAACAGAAGGCTCATGATGCCAAACGGGGCAAGGTTGATAATCCAGCGGACAATCGCCGTTACGGCCTTGGCTGCATCCTTCAGAATATTCTTGGTTTCATCTCCCGCATGAATCTTAATGGCAATACCGAATACAATGGCCCACACCAAAATGCCGATGTAGTTTGCCTGTGTAATGGCTTCGAAGGGGTTTGAAACGGCACGAATAAGCAGGTTGTTCAAGACATCGCCAATGCCCGACGGAAGGCGTGCCGTTGCCGAGGCACTTTGTACAAGGTTCATGTTCTGCGGAAAAAGGAAACTTGCTGCTATTGCCGTAATCGAGGCGAGTACCGTGCTTGCCAGGTAGAATCCGATGACTTTACCGGTACGCCGGTCAAGGCTTGTCTTACCGGAAGCCAGGGCGTTCAGGATCAATATGAACACGAGGACGGGGGCGATACCTTTCATGGCTCCCACGAACAAGATGCCGATTTCGCTAATCCAAGTCTGGCCGGGGAGGAAAAATCCGAGTAAGGACCCGATGACGATGGCGATGCCGATACGGATGTCCAGTCGGGTGTTGTTGTATATTCTTACGACTTTCTTGAACATAGCAGTCCTCGATTTTGCCATAAAGATAGTTTTTTAGGAAAAAAAATTCATTTATTCAGTAAAAAAAAGGATTTTTTTTTAACTATAAATGTATTTTCTTTGTTGAAAGGCGGTTGTAAGGTCCTTGGAGGATTTATGGGAAACTATCGCTACACATCACTTGCGCAGATGTTTTTTACACGCTGTGAAAGAGAAGACTTTCCTGGCTGGTATTATCGTCATTGCGAAAAATGGGTTTACTACCCCAGACAGCAGTTGCGTAGGCATACGCAGTTGCTTGCGCTTGCGTTAAGGGAATGTGGGCTCAAGGCCGGCGGAAGTGTCGGAATCATTGCGAATAGCTGCCCGGAATGGATCATGACCGATGTGGCGACCCAGCTGAACCATGCGCATGTGGTCCCCCTGTTCCCCGATATTTCTCCGGAAAACTTCAATTTTCAGTGTGATGAATCGAATGTCAAAATTTTGCTCGTCAACGACGTCAGTGAACTGGACTTGGCCCTTCGCGATCTGTTGCCCAGGTTTAATACGGTTGTCTGTATCGATTCTTTGTCGGAACTCCCTCCGAACGGAATTTATTGGAACGAATTGATTGAAAAGGGCGAAAAGCTGTCGCGTCAGGAGGAATCCTCGTTCTGGCTACATTCTCAGCTTGAATCGATTTCTCTCGATGACGTGTTTTCTGTAATTTACACAAGCGGGTCGACGGGGCGTCCGAAGGGCGTTCCCCTGACGCACCGCAACATGATTTCGCAGCTGCAGGTTATTAAAAGCGATTTCCTTTATGTCAAAAAATCCTACGACACTGCTCTGGTGATTTTGCCCATTGCGCACGTGTTCGAACGGATGGCGCTGTATTATTATCTCTATTGCGGAATAAAGGTCTATTTTGCGGATTCTCCCAAGAACGTGGCAAGGCTAGCCCGTGATGTGCACCCGACGGTAATGACGGTGGTTCCTCGAATCCTTGAACGTGTGTACGAAAGCATGACCGCCGCAGGGGAGCGCTCGTGGGGATTGCGCCGCTGGTTTATCGATCAGGCCATCCAGTTTGCCATGGTCGAAAAGTCAAAATGTCTTTTTTACCCGTTGCATTTCGTTTACGACAAGTACGTGTATTCCCAGATGCGTAAGGCGGTGGGCGGGCGCCTACGTATGGTTATTTGTGGCGGAGGCGCGTTGAACAAGTCCATTTGCCGTTTTTTGATGAACGTGGGAATCCCCGTTTTCGAAGGCTACGGACTCACGGAATGTTCGCCTGTCGTGTGCGTGAACAAGCCGGGGCTCGTGCGTCCCGGGAGTGTGGGGCATCCTCTTTCGCACCTGCAGGTAAAAATCGGCGAAGATAACGAGGTGCTTGTCAAGGGCGACAGCGTGTTTGGCGGCTATATCAATATGCCGGAACTCAACCAGAAACTTTTTACCGACGATGGCTTTTTTAGGACGGGAGATCAGGGGTATTTCGACAAGGACGGCTATTTGTTCTTGACGGGGCGCCTCAAGGAACTCCTGAAAACGAGTACCGGCAAGTACGTGAGCCCGAACCCGATTGAAATGGAACTGAACCGCCATCCGCTTATCGAACAGGCACTCGTCATTGCGAACAACCGAAAGTTTGTCTCTGCCTTGATCTTCTTGAATGCGGAAAACGCGAAGCGGTTCCTAAAAAGGGCCGAGGTAGATTTCAAGATGGGGAAGGCGCTGGAATCGAAACGAGTCCACGAAGCGATCAACCGCCAGATTGAACGCGTGAACAAGAAGCTGAATTACTGGGAACGCATCAAGAAATGGACCCTGATAGGCGATAATTTGTCTGTTAAGCCCGGTCTTTTGACTCCCACACTCAAAATTCGCCGTAAAGTTGCCGAAGAACGCTACGCGGACCTCATCGAACGGATGTACGAGTAAAACCCGCTCGATTTTTGCCGATTTTTCGTGTTTTTTCTCACAAAAATCTGCTTTTTTAAGAAAATTTGGATAAAATGTCCATAAAAAGCACATTTTGTAAACATTTTATACGCATAGCGTGTTGTAATAATATTAAAAGTTTTCTATCTTTTACATAGAGAAAATTATAAGGGTGTATTGTACACTCTTAAAATTAGGAGTTTATTATGCGGTTTGGAAAGAACATAATGATTAAACTCGGCCTCGTACTGGCCATGGCAGTCCCCGCTCTTGCGGCGGATGTTGCTCCGCTAACGTTTAGTGGCGTTAGTGATCCCGTTACAATGCAAAAGTATTGGGACGAGCTCATGTCTTTTAAGATGTGGGGTACCAGTAGTATTGATTTCCATTCGGCCGAACTGACGGATGTGGTTGGTGCTATTGGCACGACCGGAGACATGACTCTTGGCAATGCTCGACAGTATTTGGGCGGGCCTATTTACGTTGGTGGTAGTGTTTCTGGCTCAACCTCTCAAGACCAGTTTACTAGTGGCCCTGGTCGTATCAAGGGCAAACTTTCGATGAGTAACAATAATTCCAAGCTTGTTGGTACTTATTGCATTGAAGGCTCTGTAAATGAAAACGTAGAACAGGCGCGTCAGGCTGGCGGAGCCACTTTGCAAGTGGGGACTTCTGCAACGTCGGGTGATTGTGCCTACGATAACATCAAGGATGTCCCGATGAAGCTTGTCATTCCGGACTATCCAACAGACTATGCTGGTGCAATTGAATTGGGGGCTGTTAGTGTTCCCAATGGTGATTTTAACTATACAATCGATATTCCGCCTATTGAATATGATAAAGAAACAGGTGAAATTGTCAAAAAAATGTACGATTTTCATTTGAGTAGCTTGACATTTGGAAACGATTGTAAGCTGATTATCAGAATGCAATCGCAGAAAAGCCTTGCAAGATTCTTTGTGACAGGGCCGCTTTCGCTTACTGCGGGAACGACGATTCAGGTGGCTTATGCCGATGAAAATGCGACATACAACTGGAGTACTCATAAGTGGGAGTCGGAAACGTTTGAAGATGTATCCCTTGAAGACTATAAGGGAAATTTGCTGTTCTATACCACGGAAGGTTTCGAAATGCCTGCGATGCACGGAACGGCCTTTATTCAAGGATCCTTTATGTCCAAAGGCAAAATCAAGGTTGGCTCGAACCTGACCTTGGCTGGTCAGTTCCTTGCTGAAGCTATTGAAACTGATAATGAACTTGATGGTAAGTCTTTCAAGTATGTTCCATTTGATCCGCCTATTCTTAAAATTGAACCGGAAGTGGGTACGGAATTCTTGTTCCCAGAACTTAGCTCTTGGGAAAAAGTGCCCATTAAACTTGACAAGGCTCCGGTTACGGATGTTAAATTCGATTATTGCTTTGAATATCTCGATAAGTCCAGCTTTGGCAAGCCTGTTGCGGAACCAGCGGATTTTATCATAAATGGAGGCCACCCGTTCCCGCTTTGTAGTAAAAATGAAAAAGGATCTGTTGAATTTGTTACCGGACAGCGGACTCCTAAAGATGATGCACATAGTGTCTGGATTAATGTCAAGATGGATGGTGTTCCTGAAGATGAGCGAGAAGCATTGCGCCTAAACATTAGCGGTTTGCAGGGAGCTGTGATGCCGAATGGTAAGGACGCTGGGTCTTTTATTCTATACTTAATTGATGGTGATACTGATCCTCAGTCAAAGGATGCAGCCTTTACTGTTGATGAAGATGAATACTATGTATTGAGCTCCAAGGAATTCTACTTTGAATCGAAGAAACACTTTGCTCAGGAAGGTGTCACGATTATGTCTATTCCTGAAAAGGGATTCCTTGTTTATCGTGGCGATACCTTGACTGCCGGTGGTCAGTTTATTTCTATGGATGACTTGGGAAAAGATTATCTTAAATTTATTGCAAAGAAGGATGATTTCAGTGGCGAAGATGTCTATACAACCTTCAAGTTTACTGTGAGAGATGTCGGTGATCCTGATAATAACATTCCTCAAGGTACTTCTGACGAGTATACGGTATCAATCACAGTTTCTCCCGTCAATGATAAGCCTTTTGCTCATGACACGTTGTTTACGATTGCAGAACATAGCACCTCTGGTGATGTGGCAGAAGGCTTTATCCAGGTGGATGATGTTGATGATAGCCGCTTTACATTCGCTTTCGATAAGAAAGATAAATCTTACGACGCTGTGAATGCCTTGTATGTAATCGATGAATACGGTCGCATCTCTGTTAAGAAAGATGTCGTTCTTAATTATGAAACAGTAGATAGCATATTAACTATTGCTGTTAAGGTGACTGATGCTGCCTCTACGACAAATGGCGAAGGTGCTCAAACCGTTACATCCAATATAACGATTAAAATTCTTGATTTGAATGAACGACCTGATATTCATGATACAACGTTGGCTGTTGATGAAAATGCTGTTGCTGGTACACCTGTGGGTAAGGTAACTACAGATGATGAAGATGTGTGGACCAAGTTCACGTATTCTCTTGCCGATGTTACAGAAGATGATCCGGTTGCAAGTCTTTTCACGATTGATGCAGATGGTTTGATTACTGTTGCCGAAGGAGCCAAACTCGATTTCGAAGAACGTAATGAGTATCAGATTTTGGCTATTGTGAAGGACAATGGCGAGTCGATGGGTTTTGCAGAAAAACCTGATGGCGAAGCTAAAGATCTCTACGACACTGCACTTGTTACAATCACTATTAATGATGTTAACGAAAAACCAGAGTTTTTTGAAGTTGAAGACATTTACAATGTTGTCGAAAACTTCCCTGAAAATATTCTGTTTGCAAAAGTTCTAGTGTTTGATCCCGATGCAAAGGATTTGAAGAATCTCTCGGTAACCTTGACTGATAAGGATAAGGTTGAAGATGTTACGAGTGCAGGAGATTTGTTCTCTGTCACCGTTGTTCCGCATACGAATGCTGATTCCTCTAAGAAAGGATTTGCATTTGTCACAATAAGTGTAAAAAATACGGAAAAACTTAATTACGAAGCATTATATGCGGATCATTTCGATGCTACCGATAAAGATGTTCATTTTAACGTGACTTTGACTCTAACTGATAAGGATGGAGAATCGGTTCCTGTCGATACAAAAATTCGTGTAGATGACGTGAACGAAGCTCCGACGATTGAAAACGCCGAATTTGCCGTCAAGGAAAATTCTGACATAGGTAGTACGGTGGGTGTTATGGAGGTCTCTGACCCCGACATGGTGGTTGATGACCCCGAAGCCTATAATGCTGCATTCCGTGATCTCGTCTATACGATTGTCGAAGAGGACAAGGATGTTCCGTTTGTCATGGATTCGAATG
>NZ_CAMVDO010000046.1 GCF_947166265.1 uncultured Fibrobacter sp.
ATGCCTTGACGGGTAAATTCGCGGAGCGTAGTCGTAATGAGTTTGCCCGAGGGGTCGAGGAACTCCTTACGCTCATTTAATATTGATATCGGAACTCCCGCTACATAGACCTTTGAAGGCCTGTCCGCAACTTCTCCACTAGGAGGATTAGGTGTAGGATACGGCGGTGTTTCCGGGAAAACAACTTTACTGCCCGTAACTGGATCAATCAGGTCCTCGGGAGCATCTCCTGACGTTGAGCTGTCCGCAGGCATCGGATCATTCGGCTTGACTTCCTTGATGCGAATGGCCTCACCATCGAATGTCGGATCAGAGAATAAGTTCGTTACGTTACGGAAATCCATTATCGTGAAGTAGAGTTTATCATATTCTTCATAAACTCTTGTTCCACGTCCGATAATCTGTTTAAATTCGGTCATGGAGCCGATATTAGATTCCAGTACGATGAGTTTGCAAGTTTTTGTATCAGCGCCTGTACTCAATAGCTTTGAAGTAACGGCAATAACGGGGTAAGTCTTTTCGGGATTCTTGAAATCATCAAGCTTTAGCCGACCTTCTTTGTCATCGCTGGTGATGCGCATAATGTACTCGTCAGACCTTTCGTGCCATTCCGGCGGAGCGGCTTTCCAAAGTTCATCGCGCATGCGACTTGCGTGTTCCTGGTCAATGCAGAATACGATAGTCTTTGCCATGGGGTCGTTCTGCTTCAGGAATTCTACAATCCTGCGGGCAACAATCGGCGTGCGGTCATCTAGCACCAAGTTGCGGTCAAAATCTTTCGTATTGTAAATGCGGTCTTCAACGATGTTTCCGTTCTTGTCGCGTTTACCTTTTTCAGGCCGCCAACCTTCTAGGTCCACATTGATACCAATACGCAAAACCGTATAAGGAGCAAGGAATCCGTCATCTATCCCCTGCTTCAAAGAATAAGTGTATATCGGGTCACCGAAGTATTCCGAAGACGAGATGTCTTTTGTTTCTTTCGGTGTTGCAGTCAAACCAATGTGAGTTGCACTCTTGAAGTAATCCAGAATCTTTCGCCAAGCGCTATCTTCGGCCGCACTCCCGCGGTGACATTCGTCAACGACCACCAAATCGAAAAAGTCGGGTGAGAATTCCCTATATGCGTCGGCATCTTCATCGTAATTTGTAAGCCCCTGATACAAGGCCAAATAGATTTCATAAGCCTTATCAATCTGCTTATGGCGGACAATTGTCATTTTGTCCTTGAAAGGCTTGAAGTCTCCGCGCTTGGTTTGCGTAATCAGGTTATCGCGATCTGCAAGGAAAAGAATTCGCGGGGTCTTGCCCGGAACCTTGTTCTTTGTCCAGCCGCTTTTCCACAACCGCCAAATGATATGGAATGCAGTAAGCGTTTTTCCGGTACCGGTCGCCATTACCAAAAGGATTCTGTCTTGCCCCTTTGCAATTGCCTCTACTGTGCGGTTAACGGCAATCTGCTGGTAATAACGCAGACTGTATCCTGAACTATCGACATAATAATCTTGTGTCGCCGTGGATTCCGCTTCTGGTGAGTCGATACCTTTGTACCGTTTGTAGCAAGCCCAAATTTCTTCGCTCGTCGGGAAATGATCTAGGTCGCGTTCTTCTACTGCGATAGGGTTCCCTTGACTATCTTTCGGACCGCAGTTTTCACGATAGCGAATCGAGAACGCATCGCCATTACTGCTAATCGCTACGGGAATATCCAGAGTCTGCGCATAAGAAAGAGCTTGTTGAATGCCATCGCTAAGGTAATGCTTATTGTCCTTTGCCTCTACCACGGCAATCGGCATGTTCGGCTTGTAATAGAGAATGATGTCCGCGCGCTTTTTTTGCCCGCGCACGACGGTCTTGCCCTTCACAAAAATTCGACCATCTGTGAACGAAACCTCTTCGCGAACTTGCACGTCCATGGTCCAACCCGCCTTTACAATGCCCGGCAGGATGAATTTGGTTACGATGTCCCTTTCTGAAAGTTCTTTCTTGTTCATACAAAAGCCTTTGTGGTAAATATATATCAAGAAAGAGGTACGCGAAAATACGAAGTAATGATTTTGGCGGTATTTGAGGGTGAATTTGGCATTTTTCTGCGGAAAATGAGGGAATTCGTTGATATTTTTATTGTTTTAGAGGAATTTGAATGTAGTTTTAGAAGGTAGTGAGATATAGTTATGTGCTTATTATGAAAAAAACTTAAGGAGATATAGAAATGGGAAAAAATTATAATCAAAGAAAATTTAAGGTTTCTAAATGTTATGATGTCCAAGTAGAAAAAAAGAGTATGGGTGCGAGATGTGATACTGGTACTCGGAAAAAAACTAAGTATTACCGATCAATTCGTACATGGACTTCTGAAGAATGGGAAAAAAATGATGATTTAGGCAATAAAAAAGGCGTTTATATCTATATATGGAATGGCAAGCCGATATATGTAGGCAAAACAATGAATCAGCAGGGCTTTTCTGCTGAATGCTTCCATACACACAAAGTTGGGAACCATGTAAAGAAAAAGGATGGCGTTTTAACAAGGTTTTTAAAGTTAGTTAACCGAATGCGTATTTCAGAGGGTGTGTTGCAATTGCAATTTATATATTGGGATGGGAGAGAATTTTCAGATACAAAGAGGAAACAAGCGCTAAGTCGTGATATTTCTGCACTTGAAAAGTATTTGATTAGAAAATCAATGAAAGTATCAGAATATTCAATGAATAGGAAAGATGCCTATCCGCGCTGGTCTGTTCCGGGTTTTGATGGTGATGAATACGATGATGACTTTCAAAATAAAGAGAATGTTGATAAATTAAATAGTATATTTGAAAAATAATTTTTTATTGTGTATCGCATGGATTCCGACAAATTCAATGATAAAACCTGTGTAGTTCCTGCATATGATATTTGCGTTAGGGTTGGTTTGCTTTGTAAAATTTTTTCCTACCCCTTGCCAACTTTTTTGATATTAGGTATATTAATGCCCGACGCACCTCGCTGTTTTAAGGCGAGGTGCGTTTTTGCTTTTATCGGCTTTTCGGTTTTGCAAAAACGCCTCTAACCCAATTGCGAACGCACTGCGTTCCCAATTGAACTTGTCGCAAATGGAGGCTAAAACAACTTATGGCAAAATCAGAAGCTCTTATAAAGAATTTGGTGGCCCTTCCGCATGAATACGAGTGGTTGGATTTTAAGGAGAGTTGGTTTTCAAAGGACGAGATTGGTGAGTACATTTCAGCTATTTCAAATGGGGCTGCATTGTGTGGCCGAGAATTTGGCTATATCGTATGGGGAATCCATAATTCAACTCACGAAATCATCGGTACGACAGTAAACTTTGACAAGGACGTTGATCACGAACCTTACAAGCATTATCTCGCCCGGAATTTAAAACCGAGCGTCGCCTTTGAGGTTGAAGAGGTTCATATTGACGGCAAACGCCTTGTTTTGTTGTCTGTTCCTGCGGCGAAATCTGTCCCGACGAAATTTTTGTCTCAGGCATTTATTCGGATTGGCTCAAGCAAAGAGAAATTGTCGAAGTTCCCTGAATGGGAAATTCGTCTTTTGAACACGTTGTCTAACGGCATTCCGACGATTGTCAGTATGGCGGCTCCTGATTATGCGCAGGAATTGACTTTTGAAAAACTGTTCATGTATTATGGGGCGAAAGGTGTTACTCTTCGCAAAGAAACTTTCAAGAAGTCGCTTAGGTTCCTGACTGCTGACGGGCGCTACAACATTATGGCATTGTTGCTTTCGGACGCAAACGATATCCCGATTCGCGTGTCCGTTTTTAGTGGCAAGAGCAAAGCCGATACGCTTTTCTCGGTCAAGGAATATGGGAATACCTGCATCTTGTATGCGATGGATAAAATTTTGGAATATGGCGATGCAATCAACATCATCCAGGCGGATGAACGCGGCCGAATTTCTGAACGGAAGGATGTTCCTCTTTTTGATTACGAGGCTTTTCACGAAGCGATTTTGAATGCGTTTATTCATAATAAGTGGCTGGGAATGAATGCCCCTATGATCAGCGTATTTACGGACCGCATCGAGATTCTTTCGCATGGCGGTCTTGGTCTTGAGCAGGATTTGGAGGGATTTTACAAGGGCGTGAGCATCCCTGTAAACGAGATCCTCGCTTCAATTTTCTTGCAGCTGCGGTTGAGCGAACGTTCAGGTCGCGGTGTGCCAAAGATTGTTGGTGCGTATGGCCGGGAATCCATAAAGATTGAGAAAAATTTCATTGTGGTGACGATTCCTTTCAATCGAATTAATGTCACCCCGTTTGAGCTGAATGAAGGGCAGCAGACAATAAACCCGACTGTAAAGGCGACTGTAAACCCGACTGTAAAACTTTCAAAGAATCAGAGAGATATTTTGGCGAAAATTGCTGAAAACCCTAAGGTCACGCTCACAGAACTTTCTGAACTATTAGGATTGCATCGCGCGACAATTGTAGATAACACGTCAAAACTTCAGAAACTAGGGGCGTTAAAGCGTATTGGAAGCGACAAAACTGGTTATTGGGAAATAGTTGAACAAAAATAGGGAGGTCACGTAATGGATCTTGCAAAATTTGAGAAAGCCCTAATGATTGGGGAAACTGTGGCCGTAGAGTTCAAGCGGGCTGATGGCACGATTGAAACCGATACCTTCGAGACTGTCTGCTCGTTGTTTTCCGCATCATTCAGCCGTTGAACGAAAATTATTCATTTGATGCAGAAAATGAGGTTGGTGGTCAAATGGGTGGTCAAATAGGTGGTCAAATCGCGTTAAACGAACGCCAATTGGACATTTTGCAAATTATCAAAAATAATCCGTCGGTCACACGAAAAATGCTAGCGGAGATGCTTGGCATAAATGAATCAGCTGTCCAGAAGCACCTAGAGACCTTAAAACAAAATGGAGTTATCAGGCACATTGGAAAAACACGTGGTCATTGGGAAGTGCGTGAATAGAAAACGCCGAGGGGCATAACGGCTGGAACCGCTAGCTTTTTGCGGCTTGTTTAGCCAACGAGCTTTATTCCAAAATCATTTTATAGGCCTCTACCAATTTCTCCAGCGATACAGCGCAGTTGGCAGGCGAGGTAGAAGGGAGTTTGACCGCGTCCATTCCGACATCTTGGGCACAGAGTTTTTGGTACAGTTTGTGGGCGGTGGCGCCGGTGCAAAAGATGCGCGTGACTTTCGATTTTTTTACGAGCTCTTTTATGTTGTTCACAACTGGGTCTTCGATGCTTGTGTCGCTTGCGCCCACGATGGTGCAGCTGTCCAGAACATCCCACAGGGCCACGTGATGCTTTTTGAGCATGGCCTTCTTTTGCGCGATGGTTTCGGGGACGCCTTTACCCGCTGCGATTTCGCTCAAGGTAGCTTCGCCGAGCACGATTGCCATCACTTTCCAGAATCGGTTTTGCGGGTGCCCGTAGTAGAATGCCATTTCACGCGACTTGGGCGAGGGTATGGAGCCGAGCAGCAGCACGCGGGATTCGCGGTCGTATAGGGCCGGGAATTCATGGGTGACGCGGGTTCGAATGGCTTTGTTTGCGGGCTTTTTCATGGACACAAAAATACTATTTTTGCCTTATGAAAATCAAGATTCTGTTTGTGTGCCACGGGAACATTTGCCGAAGCCCGATGGCTGAATTCGTGATGAAAAAGATGGTACGGGATTTGCCCGCCACATTACCCGCCGAGTTACAACAGGGAGCGGCGCAGTTTCAGCTGAAAGATGTAGAATTCGAAATCGCAAGTGCCGCGACAAGCACCGAAGAAATCGGGAACCCGGTTTACCCGCCGGCACGTCGCATGCTTGCCACGCACGGGATTGATTGCTCCGGGAAAACGGCACGCCAGATGACGGCGCGCGACTACGAGTATTACGACTACATTGTGCTCATGGACCGTAACAATTTGCGCAACCTCCGCTGGATTTTGCCGGCTGACGTGTACGTTCGTGAAACAGGTGGCGCGGGCATTCCCACCAAAAATCCGGCGGGCGTTCCAAGCGGAATGACAGAAAGCGTTTCAAGCAGAAATCCCGAAAATCGCAAGGTCTCGCTCCTCATGGATTGGGTCGGCAAGAGTCGCGATGTGGCAGACCCCTGGTATACAGGCGACTTTCAGGCCACTTGGGACGATGTAAACGAGGGCTGCAAGGCGATGCTGGCACAGATTTTGCGACTGATTCAGCAATAGCCCCTGTTTCAGGACGAAACATTTTCCCGTTGGCACGCAATTTGCTAAATTATCCCCGTAATTTTTAAATCAGAGACCGCGGGCAGTGCCCTCGGCCGTAAAAAGGAAAAAGATGAGCATAGTCGATACCGTTCTTCACAAGATCTTTGGTACCCCTCACGAACGTAAGGTCAAGCAGCTGCGCCCTGTCATCGAGCAAATCCACAAGGCTCGCGAAGCCCTCGAAGCCCTGGATGACGCCGCCCTCGCCGCAAAGAGTGCGGAATTCCGCGAAAAGCTCAAGAATGGCGCTACCCTCGAAGACATCAAGGTCGAAGCCTTTGCCGTCTGCCAGGAAGCCTGCGACCGCCGCCTGGGTATTTTCAACATCTTCAAGCCCGAAAACAACTTCGACTTTAGCCGCCTGGGCCCCGAGCTCCAGGAATCGGTGAACGCCGCGAAGGCCGAACTTGCCGCCGGCAAGAACGAATGGGAAGTCTACCTGCCCGCCTCCGTTTACGCGAAGGTCCGCGAACTTTACCCCGAATCGGTGAAGCCCTTCCGCATGATGCCTTTCGACGTGCAGATGATCGGTGGCCTCGTGCTCCACGAAGGCGCCATCGCCGAAATGGCGACCGGTGAAGGTAAGACGCTTGCCGCAGCCTTGCCCGTTTACCTGAACGGCCTTAGCGGCCACGGTGTGCACGTGGTGACCGTGAACGACTACCTCGCTGGCCGTGACGCCAAGCAGATGGGTATGGTCTACAAGTTCCTCGGGCTCACGGTGGGCCTCATCGTGAACGGCCTCAATCCCGAAGAACGCCGCGTGAGCTACAACAGCGACGTGACCTACGGTACCAACAACGAATTCGGCTTCGACTACCTGCGCGACAACATGGCCGTCGAGCCCAACCAGCTGGTGCAGCGCGAACTCAACTTCTGTATTGTTGACGAAGTGGACTCCATCTTGATCGATGAAGCCCGTACGCCGCTCATCATCAGTGGCCCCGCCGAAGACGCTACTGAAAAGTACGCCAAGGCAAACGAGATCGCCAAGCAGCTCATCAAAAACAAGGATTTCTCGGTCGACGAAAAGGACAAGAACATCCAACTCACCGAAAAGGGTGTGAACCACATCCAGGAACTCATGCACATCACCAACCTGTACGGCGAACATGCCGACTGGGTGCACTTCCTCGATAACGCCCTCAAGGCCTGGCACCTTTACGAAAAGGACGTGGACTATATCGTCCGCGATACTGAAATCATTATCGTCGACGAAAACACGGGTCGTCTCATGGAAGGCCGCCGCTACAGCAACGGCATGCACCAGGCTATCGAAGCCAAGGAAAACGTGCAGATCCGCCGCGAAAACCAGACGCTTGCGACAATCACCTTCCAGAACTACTTCCGCATGTACAAGAAGCTTTCGGGTATGACGGGTACCGCCGAAACCGAAGCGACGGAATTCATCAAGATCTACAACATGAACACCTGGGTCATTCCGACCAACAGGCCCTGTATCCGTAAGGACCTGCAGGACATGGTGTACAAGTCCGAAGATGCCAAGTGGCGTGCCATCGTGGCCGAAATCAAGGATCGCCACAGCAAGGGCCAGCCGCTCCTCGTGGGTACGGCTTCCATCGAAAAGTCCGAACACCTGCACGGCCTCCTCGAAAAAGAAGGCATTCCGCACGAAGTCTTGAACGCAAAGAACCATGGCCGCGAAGCAGAAATCATCCAGTACGCCGGCCACAAGGACAAGGTGACGATTGCAACCAACATGGCCGGTCGTGGTACCGACATCGCCCTTGGCCCGGGAGTGACCGAGCTTGGCGGTTTGCATGTGCTTGGCACCGAACGTCATGAATCTCGCCGTATCGACAACCAGCTGCGTGGCCGTTCCGGCCGTCAGGGCGACCCGGGTTCCAGCCAGTACTTCCTCAGCCTCGATGACAACCTGATGCGTATCTTCGGTGGCGACAGCGTGAAGAACCTGATGACCCGCTTTGGCGTGGGCGAAGACGAAGTGATTACCCACCCGATCGTCTCCCGCTCCATCCGTGGTGCACAGCGCCGCGTGGAAGGCCAGAGCTTCGATATCCGTAAGCACTTGCTCGACTACGATAACGTGATGAACGAACAGCGCAAGGTGATTTACGGACTCCGCCGTCGCATTTTGAACGGCGAAGACATCAGCGAAGAAATCATGAACCGCATCGAGGATGCCTGCGATATCAAGGTGTCCGCCTACATTCCGGCAAAGAGCTACGCCGAAGCCTGGAACCTCGAAGGCCTCCACACCGACCTGCAGCGCAGCCTCGGCATGGAATACAGCCTCACGCTCGAAGATGCGATGAGCAAGACGCCCGACCAGGTGCTCGACGAAATCATCGCCCTCTGCAAGGCCCGTTACGAAAAGCTTGGCAAGATCATTCCGGAAACCGACTTCCACCAGATTGAACGCCGCTTCCTGTTGATGACTATCGACCAGGTATGGAAAGAACACCTGTACGCCATGGACCAGCTGAAGGATTCTATCCGTTTCCACGGATACGCCCAGAAGGACCCGCTGATGGTCTACAAGAACGAAGGCTACAAGATGTTCGAAGGCTGCATGGAAAAGATCGCGACGCTCACCGCGCTCCGCATCCTGAACATCCGCATCACGCTCCCGAACGGCATGACCGTTTCTCCGGACCAGCTGCAGCTCAAGAGCCAGGAACAGATCGACGCCGAACGTAAGGCCGCCGCAGAAGCCCAGGCCGCTGCCGCTCCTGCCGATGGTTCGGCCGGTGATAAGGCCCCTGCCAGCACTGAGCAGGGTCGAAGTGAGCCTGCCGAAGGGCCGACTGAATCCGCCGAGCAGATGAGTGCCGAAGGTGCAAAGCCCGCCGGTCTCGCAGGCCAGGCAGCAACTTCCGAGACGAACGCCATCTCCGAAGAACAGCAGGACGCCCAGCCGATGCCGCAGTCCGCTCTTCCGGGAACTCGCCCGACGGTGCGCCGTACTTACACGAACCCCGCCGTTGCCGCAGCCGCCCGCCGCGCCCAGCAGCAGGCTCCGAAGCTTGGCCGCAATGACCCGTGCTGGTGCGGTTCCGGCCTCAAGTACAAGAAGTGCCACGGCAAGGATCTTGAATAAGAAACCCTCCCTTCGGAACGCCTCTTCGGCATTCCGGTGAACTTCTTTTTCGAATCGGAATAAAAGAATGACCTAGGACCATGCGGCCCTAGGTTTTTTGCAAAGTAAGAAAAATACAACAAATTTTATTTACATAGAACTCGCCTTTGCTTGACGATAAAATAATCGAATTGTATATTTGGCGCGGTTTTTAGGGATGTGTAGTTGAAGTATACTATACGGGGTTGTTGTACACATGCCTATTGATCACGCAGCGGTTGTCTCGTTGATTAAGTTATCTTGCATTGCCACATTTGAGGTGGTGATGCTCATCTACATTCACAGGACATTCAAGAAGTCTTTCGATGACGATGATTTTCCTAGCATAAAGCCTAAAAAGACTTCGAAATAGGATATGGAATTTGGGTGCTAGGACGCTGCCAAGAATTCTCTCGTGGGATTCTTGGCGGCGTATAGTATATGCCTGAATATCGGCTTTGTTTACAGGATATAGGGGCGGACTTGCTTAAAGACAAGCTTGCGTTCGCTTCCCATGACCTTGAATTCGATGTCTAGCACAAGGGCGTCGGCATTTTTCCTGTAGAGCTTTGCGAAGCGGTTCTGGATTTTCATCACGGTGTCGTAGAGCTTGTTCAGTTCGCGGTCGGTAAGGATCAGCGAATTGGGGCTGAGTGTCGAATATTGCAGAACGACGCTTTGTACGCCAGGGCCCGCCGACGGAATGATCGAAATGATTTCAGGGCGTTCGCCGCCTTCAGGGTTGGTAATGGAGGTTTCGCCGAGCTGGATGTTCGCATAGATTCCCGCAACGGAGTAGTCCGCGATGTTTTGCGTAATGATGACTCCGTTTGCAACTTCGTCGGGGAATGCTTCGTGGACAGCTACGGCCATCTGTACCGACAGGTGGTCAATGTTCCAGAGGGAACGTTCCTCGAAAGCCTTGAAACTCCATACCGATGCCCACACCTTGCGGATTTCGTCGGAAGGCAAGTCCTTTTCGCGCGTAGTCGCCTTTACGGACTTGTAGAGGCCCGCCCCGTTGAAATCCTGCAGGTCTTCGGAATTGGTGCTGGAACGTAGGCGTACCCCGGCATCCCCGTAGAGCGTATGCACCTTTGTATCGAGGGCCGCAGCGAATGTCGCATCGACGGGGATATGCTTTATCATGTAGCGGATATTGTCGAGTACCGCTTCGCGAAGTCGCGTGTCGGCAACAAAGTCGTCGCGGACGATAGCTGCGCCAATGTAGTCGCGGAGGTTACTTTCCCTGTTTGCATAGCAGATGTCGTAAACCTGCTTGCATAAGGTTTCTGCGCGCCCCTCCTTGGAGCAGTCCTTGAGGGATTTTTCGCACAGTTCTTCGGTCACCTGGGCATAGTCAAGGAAATGGCTGTAATGGTAGAAGGGGACTGCAAATCCGTCTGGCGAATTGTCGGGGAGCAGCTTGTGCAATTCCGCGAGGTTCGCCGCCTTGACGCCGACAGCTTTCGACGATTTGAAATCGAGGTCCGAAAAGTCGACGAGTCCCGAATCCGAGAGGTCGTAGGAGAGCGTCATCGGCTTACGCGCATTCTTGTTCCAGAATTCCTTCGCCTCGTCGAGACTTGCCGTTTCCACCTTGTAGGAATTTGAATTGACGGTCAGCTTGATAAGCTTTCCGCAGAGCGAAAGCAGGCTGTCGGGAATCGCGTTTCCGTTAAAGGCGATGTTTGGGGTCTTGCGCGCCTTGGCGGCGAGGTTCACGTGCGAAAGCGGAGTTTGCGCATCCTTGCTGATGGTGGCCGCGACTAGCGGAATTTCGGCAGGGAGCGTTTCGAGAAGCAGAATGTCGTGCGACGAGACAATCGCCGTGTCGAGTTCTTCTGCGGTGAGTCTGCGGAGCGTCCCGTAGGCGGTTCCCGTATTCATGATCTGTAGCGGGATATCCCCGAACAGTTCGGCGTGCGTATGGACCGGAATATTCTCCGACTCGAATTCCTTCGCGTATCTTTCCGCATCCTTTTCGGCTGCATCGCCTGCAGGCATATAGAATAGGCGGTTCTTGGCCTCTCCGGGAGTCAGGAATAGCATCCGCTTTTCAATCTGCTTCTGCACCGCGATCACCTGCGAAGGCGAAATGCAGTCCGTCGGGAAAAACGTGAGCGCTACCATGGAATCAACCGCTGCGTAATAGGCGAGGGTTCCTGCGACGGTATTTTTGGCCGTGTCGTAGTAGGCCTCGTTTTCGAATTCCGTGAGCGTCTGCGAAAGGTGCAGCACCGCCTGCGAAAAGTCGTAGTGCAGCGGGTACGCCCTGGTGTTCATAAAATGAACTTCGAGGTTTTCGCTGTTGAAATCCGTAACGATGAATTTTACCAGGTAGCTTGTGCCTATTTCCGTCTTGGAGGTATAGGCCATCTTGCGGAAAGCCTCGTACCCGTCTTCCTTATAGAATCCCGTGTATTCGTCGTCGTTTTGGATAAAGACCGGCAACGGCTCCGGTGGATCCGGCTCCGGTGTCGGGGCCGGCTTGTCTTCGGGCGCGCTACTGTTGGAACATGCGCACAGCCATACCGCAGTAAATGCGGCAAGCAACGGACATCGCAAGAAAGAATCCCAGATGTACATTTCAAATAGGGCGGTTATTCGTCGT
The DNA here is from genome assembly GCF_947166265.1 of uncultured Fibrobacter sp. Lineage (NCBI taxonomy): Bacteria > Pseudomonadati > Fibrobacterota > Fibrobacteria > Fibrobacterales > Fibrobacteraceae > Fibrobacter > uncultured Fibrobacter sp. The sequence goes on from NZ_CAMVDO010000046.1 coordinate 11,954, forward strand.
TAAGTTCGTCGATAAGGCGGTGGTCGCCGTTGCAGAATTCGAAAGTGTCCTCGAAACTGCCGAACGAGCCGTCCTCGATATCCGCAAAGCGGCATACGACCGGCAACTTTCTCACGTTCTGGAGATCGTCTTCGTACTCACCGCATCCGTCTTCGATAAGGGTCTTTCCGTCGGCTTCGTAAACCTTGAGGCAGTCCATTTCCTGGCATTTGCGGTAGCCCCATCCATAGGAGGAATGGTCGTATTCGTAGACCTTGCCGTCGTAGGTAAAGCGGAAGGAATCGTTATGGTGGTTTCCGCCCCAGTTGTAGGTCAGGTCTTCTAGCGTCACGTATTCGCCGTCGATGTACAGGAGCGCCGTGTCGGCGGTAATGGTGGGAGACAGGCTAAAGCGGGCTTCGCAGCTGGTCGGGGTTCCTTGCACGTACACGTAGCCCTTCTTGTTGGCGTATTCGAATGTGCAAATCCAGTCCTGCTGGTCGAAGTCGATTGCGATTTTCGTGTAGCTGGATTCCTCTTCTTCGCAGTGATAGACGGCCTCTTGCGGAACTCGCGGATTGAAAATTTCAATCGGGTCGGTCGGAGGCGTAGATGCGCTGGAAGTTACGACTTTTTCGCTACTCGAAGATTCCTCGTCGGCATGGCTTGAACTGCTCTTGTCTTTCTTCGAGCTGGAAGATTCCGCGGAAACGCTGCTGGAACTGGATTCCTTCTTGGAGTAAGACGAACTGCTGACGTCCTTTTTAGAACTCGAGGATTCTGGGGCGACTTTTTCGCTGCTGCTGGATGTCGCCTCTTCGCTGTCGCTGGATTCGATTTCTTCGCTCGAGGCGTTGCTGGAAGAGTCGTTGGAACAGGCGGCGAACATGGCTATGCCTAGGCCGCATAAACAAGAGAATGCATTGAGTTTGAATTTTTTCATAACCCAAAAATCTATTCTTTTGTTAAGAAAATGTCAACAAACCATACGATTTGTGCAAAAAGACGTGATGTACGGCACCCTTGTCGGGCTTTACCTCAAAAATTACTCGTTGATGCTTTTCAGGTGCGGGGAATACATCTTGTAGAAATCCCTGCCGCGTTCCTTCACGTAGTAAAGCGCCTTGTCGGCTGCACGGTAAAGGTCTTCGAAATTCTTGCTATGTTCGGGGAACAGGGCGATTCCAATGGAAAGCGATACGCACTTGCCGAGAGGCTCGTCCGGGAAAAGGTGGCGCGCCCTGTCCGAAATTTTGGCGGCAAGCTGTAGGGCGGTGCTGGAACTGTCGATATCGCGCAGGTACACCATGAACTCGTCGCCACCGATACGCCCTGCGATATCCATTCCCTTGAAGGATTCGTGAATGATGTTTCCGATTGCCATGAGGACTCTGTCGCCAGCAATGTGCCCGTAGGTGTCGTTCACGTGCTTGAACTTGTCCACGTCAATCATGAGCAGGGCCCCCTTGCTTTTTTTCTTGTGGTCCTTTTCGAGGAGGCTCGTAATCAGTTCTTCGGTGGTCTGCTTGTTCAGAAGTCCCGTCAGCTGGTCGGTCTTGGAACGCTTTTCAAGTTCAAGCCTCAGCGACTGCATCTCGGTAATGTTGTTGATGATGGCGACAATGCCGTTCACCTTGCCGTTTTCGTCGAATACGGGGCGCTTGATGAGTTCCAGGTACTCGCTTCCGTTTTCGCCCTTTTCTTCGATAATGTAGTTGGTTCCCTTCCCGGTCCGCATCAGTTCCATGTCGGACTGCATTGCCTTCTTGGCGTTTTCCTTGTCCTCGCGGATTTCGATGTCGGTCTTTCCGCGGATAGTCCAGCTGGGGTCGTTTTCGGTATGCAGGTGGTGCCAGTAGTGGGTGGCGAATACGTACTTTCCTTCGGCGTCCTTCAGGTAGATATTCGAGGGGAGCTCCTTGAGGATGCGCTCCACTTCCGAAAACGTGGCGGAGTCCTTGCTTCGCACGGCGTTCTTGATGCGCAGGGCGACCAGTTCCGGCTTGAAGGGGGGCTCGAAGTATTCGTTTGCGCCCGCCTCGATGCACTGCCTGTAGATTTCGCTATCGGGAACGCTCGAAACGGCGATTGTCGGGATTCCCACGAAACGCTTGTCGTCGTTCATCTTCTGGAGTAGCGAAAAATGGGTCCTTTTTCCCCATTCCGCATCGAACAGTACGGCCGAGATGTGGTCGTGCTGCTTGTCTACCAGGCGTAGCGCCTCTGTTTCGTTGTCGACGTTAATCAGCGGGTGGGATTTCGAAAGATTAGCACGCAAATCCCCTAAGGCGGGTGCCATTAGGTTTACCAATACGAGCTTTCGCAATTCGATTGGCTGAATGACTTTTGCGTCCTTGAGATCGTCCAAGTGAACCTCTTTTTGCTGTTCCTTTACATATATATATTTTTTTCTGGAAAAGGTGCTGGATTCTTATTCCAAGTTGGAATAGGAAACGCTTGAAAATCGGCTCCCTTTTTTGTTATTATTACGATATGCAAGATAATTATAAGCGCGGGGCGCGTACCGTATTCTGGACCAAGATCACCCTTTCACTTTCGGTCGTCTTTATCGTCCTGTTCATGTTCCTTTACCGGATGTTCCAGACCATTGAGGCGAATCCCGACCTCGATGCGGGTTTCCTCACGTCGGGTTCGATGCTTCTCCTTTTCATTTTTGCGGGAGTGTGCCTGCTTCTGGGCGTGTCCTACAGCATTCAGGGACTATTTTGGCTGCTCTGGATGTTCCGTGCCGAAGAAAACCTGCGAAAAATCACGCATACGACCTTTTCTCCCTGGGGAGCGGTCCTTTGTTGCTTTCTTCCCTACCTGGGTACGCTACTCCATTTCTTTGTCTTTAGGGATATTATCCGCCATACCGAATCGGAGCTGTCGAAGCGCCGTACGGGGGATCCTTCCACCTATGCGCCCGCGGTTCCCATGAATTTGGTAATCGCCTTCTTCGTGTGCGGAATCCTGGGGAGCGTCATTTCGTTTATCGGGGAAAACCGGATCGTTTTTCTGGTATCCTTTGTCATAGGCTTTGCGGGTGCGGTCTGCTACCTCAAGGCGCTCGGCATGTATATAAAGGAAGAAGCTGAACTTTACGGCATCTATAAGGACTGCGAACTCCGGAACAAGGTGGACGAAGTCCTGCGCGAACGCGAAATAGAAAAGGCGGCAAGCGAGATCCGCGAAATAAAGGACTAGTCGTAAATTTCCGGGTTCTTGCTATAGAATCTCCGGTGAGTCCATCCGTACCATAGTGTCGGATTTTCGGCGATACGTTCTTCGAGCCAGCGGTTGAAAATTTCTGCGACGGATTTGGTTTCCGTCGTCTCCTTCGTTGTGCCGGTCACTTCGACGGCATGTAATGTCTTTCGCCTTGTGTCGTCGCTTTCTTCCATCCAGCAGATGTACACGGGGGTGTGCGGCCGGTGCTTCAGCAAAAAATCGGGGAGCGGGTTTACCTGTACGTCCTTGCCGAGGAATGTCGCGTCCATGGCGCTTGCGATTCGGCTGTCCTGGTCCATCAGCAGGCAGAAAAGCTTGCCTTCGTCGAGCAGTCGTAGAAACGTGCGCGGATTTTGGGCGTTTATAGCGTAGCTCTTGCCGTCAACGGCTCGAATTTTCTGTTCGACCAGTCGGTTGAGCCACCTAGGCCGCAGTGGAATGTAGCTTGCCTTGAGCGGGATTCCCAGCCGGCATAGCCAGGGGCCAATCGCCTCGTAGTTTCCGTAGTGCGCCGTCAGGAATATTCCGCCGTTTTGCATCCTTTGGAGTGTGGATTTGCTTCCTTCTGCAAGTTCGTACGTAATCCCGTCTTTGCGGTATGGGTAGCTTGCGGTAGCCTGAGGAACTTTCTTGAAGGATTCGAAATTGAAAATGATGTCGCCGACGTGGCGGACCAGGTTCTTGAGCGTTTGTTTATAGAAACTTTCCGATTTGTCGGTGCTTTCGTTACAGGCGTAGGTGCGGTTTGCCTGAACAATACGTTGTTTCCAATGGAAGGTGCACAAGAGCTCAAAAACCAATTTCTCGAAGATCCATGCGATGACTGAAATGGTTTTTTTTCTTACAAAAGTGGGGCCTGCCCACGATATGTTTTTGAAATAGCTCACTAATACGAAATTTATAAAAATCTGTAGAAATTATTTTACTAAAAACCGGTTGCAGATAGGCTATGAACAAGTTATTTTCAAAAATGAATTGACGAAACCAAACTAATGTAGAAAGGAGAATAAAATGAAGCTTGCAATTTCCGTCTCTGGCGGTGGTGCCTTGGGAATAGGCCCCCTCCAGTTTATGCGTCGACTCGAGGAAGATCTCGGTTCGACTCTTGCGGAATGGGGAGCGGCTTATGCCGGTACATCGACCGGCTCTATTGTCGCGGCGGGACTCTGTACCGGTATGTCCGCCGCAAAGCTCTACGACCTCTATAAAGAAAATTTGTCTGCTATATTTACCAAGGTGAGCGCTGCGCGTATCGTGACGAACAATTATTACCGTTACGACAACTCCAAGCTCAAGAAGCTCTTGCAGAATAATTTCCGCGACCAGATGTACACCTTCAAGAAGCCCATCTACATTCCGGCGACATTTATGAACGGTGAAAGCGTCGAGAAAGTGTGGGACCGCGGCGACGGTGCAACGAACCAGTGGTTTGCTATCCTGTCTAGCTGCTCTGCCCCTACGTATTTCGATACGGTGAGTCGCAATAAGGACGGCAAAAAGGAAATCTACTGCGATGGCGGTATGTGGGCGAACGATCCTATTATGGTTCTGGAATCTGGCTTGAACAAAGTAAAGGAATTCAAGGGAAACTACAAGATCCTTTCGTTCAACACGGGAATGGCCCGTCCGAATAGTGCGCCCAAGGACAAGAGCATTGTCGGCTGGGGCAAGTATATTCTCGACGAATGGATTGCCCGCACCGGAAATTCCGGCTATTACGAGGCCTGCGCCAATATCGGTGCCGAAAACGTGTACCGCGTGGCTCCGCATGTCAGTGATAAGTACGCCATGGACGACCTTTCCCTTGTGGACGAGGTTTCCAATATTTGGGATGACTACTATAACGCGGTCAAGAAGGATGTCTTGAAGTTCGTCAAGTCGACGGTTTCTGCGAAAAAGTAATTGACCAACACCTCAATTGTCATCGCTGTGGTCTGATTCTAATGGGATTGGGTTGTGGCGGTGGCAATTTTTTTTGTATAGGGGGCTTATTAAATGGAAAATGTCGGCTATAGGATAGCCTTATCGCTAGTGATTTAAAAAATTCCGTTTATAAAATGTTGATAGATTGGTGGTTTTGTGGAATAAAACTCGTCAATTTGCAAAAAAGTGAAAAAAAGTGAAAAAAGTGAAATTTTTTCGAGAAAAACCCTTGACAATGTTCCTGAATTTTCTATAATTGGCCTCACCCGCGAACGAGAGGGCTGAAGCCCAAACGGAAAGCGAGACGGAGGCCCGCGAGGCCGCCGGGAAGATTGAAGGAATCGGAGATGTGCTTAGTGA
>NZ_CAMVDO010000047.1 GCF_947166265.1 uncultured Fibrobacter sp.
AACCCGGTGCCCGCAAATACCGCCAGTACCTAGGCGAAAACGCCCCCAAAACAAATAACCCCGCGGAAATGATCCGCAGGGCCATGGATTTAGTTACAGAGCCTTAAAGGTTGGATTGCTTCGGCCTTACAGGCCTCGCAATGACGTCGCTAGAACAAGGCGATGCTGTACGGAGCCTGAGAACCCTTAGGACGGTCAAGAGCCTTCAACTCACCATCCTTATAAATGTAGAGCTTTTCTTCGCCGTAGGTGTGGTCACCCACATAAAGCACACCATTCTTAAGGGCAAGCGTTTTCTGAGCATCAGCAACGCCTTCGACCTTTTCGAAAGTCTTCTTTTCAAGGTCAATCTTTACGAGCGGAGTGCTACCCCAGCCTTCATAAACAGAGGCATAAGCAATACCATCTTCAGCAACAAAACCGTACAGACCTGCACCCAGTTTCTTGCCAGAAATGATCAACTTGGACTTTTCAGTCTTCAAGTCAACCTTTTCAATGCCACGGTTGTCGTCGGCCTTACCATCGTATTCACCCAAAGAGGCGACATAAAGATTGCCATTGTACAAAGACATTGCAGTCGGATTCTTTGTCACAAGTTCAATCGACTTGTCCAATTTGCCGGTGGAGGCGTCATAAACAGCCACGATGCCCTTCGGATAGGTGAAATTATATTCGGCATCCATTGCATAACGCTGCATCAGCACATAGAGCTTGCCATCAGCGAGTTCAATGTCAGCAACATAAGGAGAGGTCTGACCCTTGCTGGCAAATTTCTTGGTATTGATAGACTTTACGACCTTGCCATCCTTAGTCGAAATTTTCACAAGGGAGTCTGCATTCTGAAGGGCAACCCAAGCTTCTTCACCATCGAAAGCCATATCAACCGGGTTTGCATTAGCGAAGCTCACCTGCCAGGCAACAGCCTTTTTTGCACCCTTTTCAATAAGTTCAGGATCAACCTTACTGATATTGTCGGTGCCCAAGCCTTCCAAAACATACACATCAGGTCCATTCGTTACAACTCTTGAATCCTGATAGAAGGAGATATTCTTTTCAGAAATCTTTCCATCCTTGTCAATCCAGCGAAGTTCACCTTCCTGGACCATATAATCGCCACCATCGAAAACTACACCTGCATAGGTGTATTCTTCTTCAGGATTAATAGCGGAAGAACTGGAGTCGTCACCGCAAGCAACGAGACCAAAGGTGAGGCCAAAAGCAGCAAGTGCTGCGATGGATTGTTTTTTGAATTTATTCATGTTTTTTCCTTTTCTGGCTTTACGCTATTACGCGCGGGGGCTAGAACCCCTGTATGATTGTGAACTTGTATTCCCTACCCGGCATCGGGAAAGGGGTGTAGAAATTTCGATACTTTTCATCGGTAATGTTATTTACAGAAAAAGCAAGTCGAGTTTTCTCAAAAGGCGCATAAGACAAATTGGCTCGATGTGTCGCAACGGCGGGCTGTTCCGTTCTATTGGCCCTATCGCTGTACATCACGCTACGCCAATCCGAAGCCCAGCTGAAATCGAAATGGAACGGCAAATGCAAAGTCGCTTCGGCAAAGTAGCTACGATCAGGTTCTCCCGAGAGTTTGTTTCCGTTGAAAGCCTCGGAATGCGAACGGTCTTCCGTCTTCTGGATAGTCGCCCGCAGCACCACATCTAGGAATTTAGAAGGGCTGCTATTCAGTTCCATTTCTACACCGCGAATAAGGGCTCGCGAGACATTGATGGGGCGCAACAGTTCCACCGAAAGGACCCAGCAAATACCATCTTCGATATGGGATTCAAAATATGTTGTTTGAAACGAGGTGTGATTTCCCGAAAACTTGTACATTCCCGTAGCCTCAAACCGAGTCGCTTTTTCGCGATTTAAATCCGGATTGGAAATCGCTCCAGGGAAAGTTCCATAAAGTTCCATCAGCGCAGGCTGCTGATAAAAACGCCCCATCGAGATTTCACCTGTGAATGGCGAGGTCGATGCACCAAACCGAGAGTAGAGACGGCCTGCAAACGAGGCGTCGCGCTCTTTGGCCTCATCCAAAGTACGTCCCCCTGTCGGCAGCACAAAAGTTCCCTTGTCCAAATGGTCTTTCAGCATTTGCGCAGAACCTTCACCACCGACACCTACATATTTGAAAAATTGGTAATACAAGTCTCCCGAACCAACATACGTCTTACGGTCTAGCGCCCAATCTTTCGAGTTTCCACGAGCCTCGGCACGTTCCCACTCAACAGCAACGCGAGCAACCCCCGTCAAACGTTCCATCGGCGTAAATTCCGCCCAAAATTCAGGAACAAACTTATACGTCATCGAACCATATTCCATCAAGACATTATTGCCAAATCCAATATGGTCTAAGGGATAATAAGAAGTCGAAATATTCTTGTCTATCCGAGCCGATACGCCTCCGTACAAGAAAAGCTTGTCATCAAAATAACCGACGGACTCTAGTCCATAACGAAGCAACGCCGATTCCCCGACAAATTTTGCAACCTTAGTCTGATTCTGTTCTTTACCGGGATTTCCACTTTCGTTCCTAGACGCCGTCACTGCAACCGTTGAAAAATAGCCGTTGCCATGCAGCATACGGAACTGCACATTCCCCGACACGTCGGTGTACTGGGCGTTTTCACGAGTCGCCGTATAGTCGTCGTCATCGTTGTACTGCGTTCCGTTACGATTCAGGTATTCATAATCATTATCGCTATGCCGCGTTGCAAAAGTCGTTGCAAACATGATGCTGTCCGTCACAGGAGCGCTCACCTGGAAAGAGCCCTCCCATAGGTTGTGGTTTCCGTAGGCGCCCAAGACGCGGCAGCCCTTTTTCACGGCATTCTTCGTGACAAAGTTGATGGCGCCGCCAATTCCCGATACACCAAACTTCACCGGCACATTGCCCTTGTACACCTCAATCTTTTCCATCTGGTTCAAGTCGATGGAGCCTAAATTTACCGCACCACCACTTGCATCGTTTAAAGGCACACCGTCGACACAAATCAAAATATTGCGGGCGGCAATGCCACGCACCGATACCGTCTGGAAACTGCCAAGCCCCCCCTGCTTGTACGACTGAATTCCCGGGAGCGTCGCGAGCAGGTCCGCCGCCGAAAGAGATTTTCCTTCCCATACGGCTGAGGTGATTTCGGTATAGCTAGCATTCTTTGTCTGAATGACTTCTCCATCCGTCACCACCTCGGTTGAACCGAGATCCTGCGTAGGAGTCGCATCATCGACCGCAACTGTTTTTGAAGAAATGACCGAAACATCCTCCAGGGAATTTCCCGAAGGGGCCGCCACAGCCATACTTAAGCCGGCAGCCAAACAGCCTAAAAGAGCCGCAATCTTTGCAGCCTTAAAGAAAGACGTCGTTCGCATCGTTCCTCAACAACAGCGTTTCCCACAGTTCTTCTGGCTCGGGGCTCAACCTACTCCCGGCTCCTTCACACATGTAGTCCCTTTCGGTTTCCACGCATTGGTTTATGCCGGTTTCGTCCTCCCTTACAGCGGCGCGACCGCCCCCGGTTTGCACGGGATTCTCTCCGGCCTTCGCGGTTTATCCGCTCCGGCGGGCTTTTCAGGGCACAGGAAACTTTTGAACCAAAAATAGAAAAATAGTTGGCCCTTCGACAGGCTCAGGGACCTTATTAAAGGTTGGCAGAACTTAGATGAACAATCTAAGCTCTAAATTGCTATATTTACTACTATGACAGCAGAAGAACTTTACAATCGTCTTAAGACAATCCAGCCGGGCGCCGTCCTTTGCACCTATTCCATGGAAAAGTGCGAACAGATGCTCCCGCTCATCAACGAAATCAACGAGCTGAAAAAGGAACGCGATGCCGTGATCCTCGCCCACAGCTACGTGGCCCCCGAAATCATTCTGGGCGTTGCCGACTACGACGGTGACAGTTTCAAGCTGAGCCAGGATGCCACCAAGGTGAGCGCCAAGACGATCGTGTTCTCTGCCGTGCGTTTTATGGGCGAAACCGCCAAGATCTTGAACCCGACCAAAGACGTTCTGATTCCGGGTCCGCTTACGGGTTGTAGCCTCGCCGACTCCATTACCGGCGCCGAAGTCAAGGCTCTCCGCGAAAAATACCCCGACCACACCTTCGTGTGCTACATCAACACCACCGCCGACGTGAAGGCGAACTGCGACGTGTGCGTCACGAGCAGCAACGTGATGAAGATTGTCTCTAGCCTCGAAAACGACAAGATCGTGTTCGTTCCCGACGGACTCATGGGCCAGAACCTCATCGACGAGATGAAGAAGCGCGGCATCAAGAAAGAAATCGTGCTCCACAGCGGTTGCTGCTACGTACACGAGACCTACGATTCTGAACTCATCAACTTCTTCCGCAGCCAGAATCCGGGTCTCAAGGTCGTAAGCCACCCCGAATGCCATCCGGGCGTCGCCCTCTTGAGCGACTACGTAGGGAGCACCGGTCAGATGGTGAGCTACATCAAGGAACAGCCCGAAGGCACCCCGTTCCTGCTCCTCACCGAATGTGGCCTGAACGCTCGTATGCAGTACGAATTCCCGAAAAAGACCTTTATCGGCAGCTGCAGCATGTGCAAGTACATGAAGTCAAACTCGCTCGAAAACATCCTGGAGACACTCCGTCACCCGGAAAAGGCGCAGCACGTGGAACTCGACGAAAGCGTTCGCATTGCCGCCAAGAAGTGCATCGACGCGATGTTCTACTACGCAGGAAAGTAGTTGGTATAGCTTAGTCGGCCCTTCGGCCCCTCGACAAGCTCGGGGACCTTAATAAGGTTAGCGAGCTTGCGAAGCGTGAGTTTGTCGAACCACTAAGTTCTAGTTAGGAGAAAAAGTCATGAGAAAGTTAAAGTTCATAGCATTGCTTATTTGCCTGTTGGCGGGTTTCACTTTTGCCGACGAGTACTACTGGCCACGCAGCTACTTTGTCGAAGCGGGTTTCGGCATCGCAGCGACTAAAGGTGACTTTAACGAAAAGCCTGTTGCGGGAAAGGATTCCGCCGGAGTCAAGGGACTGATTCACCCGCCTGCACTTCAATTCATCGCCACTCCCGATTTCCTTCTCGGAGTCAACCTGGGAGCGTTTTCCTTGGGCCTCGGATTCCAGTATTGGAATTCCGAACAGACCCTCGCCGGTTTCGACAACAATTCACACAAGCAGGACACGCGCATTTGGCGTGCAAGTTTTGAATTCACCTACAACTTCTTCTGGCCTGAATTCTTCCAGATCGGCACCGGACTTGGATATTCGTACTCTAGCGTCAAGACCTCGAACGCCGCCATTTTCGACGAGTCAGAATATGACGCAGAATTTATGGGTTCTGCCGTAGCGTTCATCTTAAACCTTCACTACTATATTACCGACAATCTTTCCATGGTTCCCGCCGTCAAGGTTTACGAAAACTGGTTCAAGAACGTCCACTGTTCCAGGGTCGAGAACAACGACCTGGATCCTTATCTCTGGCAGACATTCGTATTAGCAACTGTTTCGCTCCAGTACCAATTCTAGCCCTATAATTTTTTTCTAAATTGGGGCGCGGTATGAAAAAGCTTGCTTTAATCGCGACACTCATTATCGGGGTAAGTTCCATTTTTGCTATGGACGAAAACGGCTGGGCGTCCACCTACGAATCCCTTTCCGCTTTCCAGAGTAACCCGATCGCTCCCGACGGTTCCATAAACCCATACGCCAACCGCCCCGGTTATGTCAAACCCATTATCGACAACCTGGGCAACGTACTCAACAGCAACTGGTACGTGAGCGCCTCGGTGCCGCAGAGTTTCACGTTCGAAGCGGGACTTCCCTTTTCGATCATTCCTATCGGTGACGACGACCGGAATTACACCGAAACCTATACGGACCCCGCTTCAGGGCAAAGTTTCGACTTCGAAACGCCGACCATCTTTGGCGACCATCACGACATGGAACAACCCTACGACGGTCGCATTTACGGCAACAAGACTCTGAACGGTCTCGGAGTTTTCACCTACCCCTATCTGCAACTTGGCGCAAGCATGTTCCACGCCCGCGTCGTTTTCCGCGGAATGTTCCTGCCCTCCATTAGCGAGCTTCGCAAATTCAACTTGTTCGGTTTCGGTCTGCAGTACAGTTTCGGTCACTTTTTCCAGTACATGCTCCCCGCAGCCGCTCAACCGCTCGACGTAAGCCTCGTGTTCGGCTACAATTCCAGCGGCATAGGCTACCGCCCCGACGACTACGACGGACAACTGGATCTTGACGTATCGACCACGAATTTTTCGCTGGTTATCGGTTACAAGCCCATCAACTTTATCGAAGTCATGATGTCGCTTGGATACCAGAGCGCCGAAATGAAGTCTTCGGGCAACCTGGTCTGCACCGCCAAGGAATTCGGACAGCCGACAGGTGACTACGGCAAGACCATTACACCAGACATTACCGTGAAGGGCAACAACGGTTTCCGTTTCAGTCTCGCTGTTGCATTCCAGCTCGGCAAATCGCTCCATCCGGTGGTCGGTTTCGACTATGCCGGCAAGAGCAGCTTCACGACCAACATTCTCTACTTCAAGCAACAATTCGGCGAAGACAAGACCCCCGACGAAATCGCCAAGGAAAAGGGCTACGTCCGTGGCGGGAACGCCCAAACGCAATCCAACGACGCCGCAGAAACAAGCGCCGTCTCCGAAGAAGAACCGACGAACGAAGCGCCAGAAGAATATGCCGACGAACAGGTGGAAGAACCGTCTGAACCCGCCGAAGACAATTCTGCTGACGACTTCTCTGCCGACAACACCTTTGACGAGGAATAAGGACTTTTCACCGTCTACTTTTAACACAAACAAAGAAGGCATCCCATGATTACATTCCTGATTGGTATCGCGATTCTTATCGGCGGATACTTCACTTACGGAAAACTCGTTGAACATGTCTTCGGCCCCGACGACCGCAAGACTCCCGCCCTCGAAAACCCGGATGGCGTTGACCGCGTGGCACTCCCCCACTGGAAAAACATGCTCATCCAGCTTTTGAACATCGCAGGGATCGGTCCTGTGATTGGCGTGATTTTGGGCATCAAGTTCGGCGCCATCGTCTTCATCTTGCTCCCGCTCGGAAACGTGCTTGGCGGCGCAGTACACGACTACTTTAGCGGCATGGTGAGCATCCGCAACAACGGCATGAACGTTCCGGCGCTTTCCCGCAAGTTCCTGGGCAAGGGCCCTTCTAAGGTGGTCATGAGCTTGATCGCCATCGCCCTGATTCTTGTAGGTGCCGTTTTCACCAACACGCCTGCCGCCCTCATCAACACCCCGATTCTTGTCGGCAGCCATGTGTCGCCCACGCTGTTCTGGGTCGCAGTCGCCTGCATTTTCGCCTACTATTTTATAAGCACCTTCTTCCCTATCGACAAAATCATCGGTCGAATCTACCCGATTTTTGGCGGGCTACTGATTCTCGCCTCTATCGGCATCTTGGTCGGTATCGCCCCGCAGCTGAACGTGCTCGACGAATTCTGCCTTTCCGACATCGCTTCTAACTTCAACAAGCATCCGGCCCACCAGCCGATTATCCCGATGCTTTTCGTGACGATTGCCTGTGGCATCATTAGCGGTTTCCATAGCACCCAGAGCCCGATTGTCGCCCGCACCGAAGTCACCGAAAAGACCGGCCGCCAGACGTTCTACGGCATGATGATTATCGAAGGCCTGATCGGCATGATTTGGGCCGCCGGTGGCATGTTCATTTACCATCAGATGCCGGAACTCATCACCGGGGCCTCTGGCGTAAAAGTCTTGAGCGAACTTGTCCACACTGTGATTCCTTTTGCACCGGTTTCGATTCTCGTGGTCGTCGGCGTGATCATTCTTGCCATTACCAGCGGCGATACGAGCCTTAGAAGTCTCCGTCTCACGATTGCAGAACTCACAGGCCTTGAACAGACTTCCGTCAGGAACCGTCTGATTCTGACGATTCCAATGTTTGCCATCTGCGCCCTGATTATCTTGTGGAGCAACATGAACAAGGACGGATTCAACATCCTGTGGAACTACTTCAGCTGGGCCAACCAGCTTATGGCCGTATGTAGCCTCTGCGTGACCGTCGTGTACCTGCGCAGCAAAAAGAAGAATTTCTGGTTTGCGCTTTTGCCCTGCATGTTCATGGCCTTCATCACGTTCGACTACATTCTGTGGGTAAGCCCCGAAAACCTGAAGGGCGCTCCGCTCGGTTTCGGTCTCGACTACAAGACCGCCCTGGTACTCGCCCTCGAAAACGCAGGCCTGCTCGGATTCTTCCTCTGCACTCGCGGTAAGATTCTTACCAAGATGGAAGACTTTGATCCCGACAAATGGGACCCCAAGCGCGACCTCAATCGCGACGAGACCAACCCCATCGTGCAGGACAACAAGGTCTAACCCTTTGACTTCCACGTGATTCTCGAAGGAACCGTCAAGTCCATCACCTTTCACAGTCCGCAGAACGGATTCACCGTCCTGCGGATTATTGATAGTAGCAATAAGAAGGTGGTGGTCGTTACGGGTACATTGCCCGAACTTTCTGTCGGAGAATCACTCCGATTCGAAGGTGAATGGGGGCGCCACCCCAAATTCGGCGAACAGTTCAAGGCGATTCACTTCGAAATTGTAGAAACAGGCAACAAGAACTTCGCCGCCTATCTCGGCAGCGGCCTCTTCCCCGGCATCGGTCCGAAAACAGCCCAGACGATTGTCGACACCTTCGGCGATGAGCTGCAGGACATTCTCGACTACGAGCCAGACCGTTTCCGTGCCAAGAAAATCAAGGGCCTTTCGGCGGCGAAAGTGGAACAGTTCCTTGCACGCTGGCAAGAAAACCGCCACAGCCGCGAAACCTTATTGTTCCTCTACAATCATGACATCACGGGCAATGTCGCCAAAAAGCTGTGGATGAAATTCGGCCAGGACACCATCGAAAAAATCCGCACGAACCCGTACATGCTCTGCGAAGAAGTCTGGGGAATCGGATTCCTGAAAGCCGACGAAATTGCGATGAAGGTGGGCATTCCCAAAGACAGTCCCATGCGCCTGCAAGAGGCGATTCTCTACTCACTGCAAGAAGCTTCTCTTTCAGACGGACACTGCTACTTACCCAGCAACGATTTAATCGGCCGTACCCTCAAGAATTTGCGCATTGACGTCACTGACGACGATGCCATCCAGAATCTGCTGGAGCAGTTCAAGCGCATTTGCGAATCGGGCCGCATCAAGCGCCACGGCGATGACTGCTTTTTCCCGCCACTCGATAACGCGGAACAGAAAATTGCCGAAATTATCAAGGCGCGCCTCGGCGAAAACGAACTGCCCACCTACGGTTTCGAGCGTGAGCTCGTCGACTGGGAACGCGAACACAAGTTCAGTTTCGACCCTACGCAACGTGAAGCAATCCGCCTCGCTACTGCCCACAAGATTTGCATCATTACCGGCGGCCCCGGCACCGGAAAGACGACGATTCTCAAGGGGATTCTTCACCTGTCACGCAAGATGGGCGAAAACATTTTGCTCGCCGCCCCCACGGGCCGCGCCGCAAAACGCATGGGCGACTGCTGTGGCGAAAAGGCGTATACCATCCACCGCCTGCTAGAAGTCGACCCCGTCACCAAGAAATTCAACAGGAACGAATTCAACAAGCTCGACTGCAACTTGCTGATTGTCGACGAATTCAGTATGGTGGACACCTGGCTTGCCGCCTCGCTCTTAGACGCTGTTCCCGAATCGGCCCGCATCGTATTCGTCGGTGACGCCGATCAGCTCCCTAGCGTAGGCCCCGGCAACGTACTCAACGACTTGCTCCAATGCCCGCGCCTTCCAAGCGTACGCCTGCAGCACATCTTTAGGCAAAGCGGCGGCAACGACATCGCCGACAAGGCCGCAAAAATCAATCAGGGAATCACTCCCGCCCCGCTCGAAGGCCCGAATTTTCACTTCGTTCCATTCGAGACCTCCGAAGAAGCCAAGTTGCATTTACAACAACTGATTGCGACGGGTGTGCGCAGCAAAATCGACATCGACCTCAAGACCGACTTGCAGATTCTTGTACCCATGCGCAAAGGCCCCCTCGGCATTATCGAGCTGAACCCATTCCTGCAAGACCTGCTGAACCCAGGCGTGACCCGCCACAAGATGGTCGGCATCGGCTGGAGTGTCGGCGACCGTGTGATGCAAATCAAGAACAACTACGACAAGAACGTGTTCAACGGCGACGTCGGAATCGTCTACAGCATCTACAAAGAAAAGCGCAAAATCGCCGTTTTCTTCGACGAAAAACTCATCACCTACCAAGACGACGAACTCGACGAACTGCAACTCGCCTACGCCTGCACCATCCACAAGAGCCAGGGCAGCGAATACCCCGCCGTCATCGTGATTCTCGATTCCAGCCACTACGTGATGTTGCAACGCAACCTGATCTACACGGCCATCACCCGCGCGAAAGGCCACGTGTGGATTCTCTCTGCTCCCGGCGCCTTCCACCAGGCCGTCCGCAACAACCGCAGCACCCGCCGCTACACGCGCCTCAAAGAACGCTTGGGATGATTGAGGTGCGAGGCATTTTACGCCGTTCGGCTATTCCGCATCCTTGAGGCAACGGACAGGAAGTAAGGCTTCATTAGGATCATTGACAGCACCGCCCTTGCCAGAAATGGTCGTTCCGGCCCATAAATGAATGGAAAAGACATATCCATCACTAGAAAAGAAGTACGCGTTATAGCCACTATAACTGAAGAATGATCCATGATTCGATTCAATTAACGCGCCTCCCGTAGGCACCGCAGAAAATCCATAGGCATCTGAACCGCTGTAATCATTCGTCCAACCACTGATAGACCTGAGCTCATTGCTAGCTTTATCTATTCCACCCACGGTCGTAAGCAAAATTTCAAATTCTTCCTTTTTAGGCAAGTGCCAACCACTGGGACAAACGGTATCCGCCACAGACAA
Source organism: uncultured Fibrobacter sp. (assembly GCF_947166265.1). NCBI lineage: Bacteria > Pseudomonadati > Fibrobacterota > Fibrobacteria > Fibrobacterales > Fibrobacteraceae > Fibrobacter > uncultured Fibrobacter sp. Next base: position 10,961 of record NZ_CAMVDO010000047.1, read on the forward strand.
ACTGTACAATCGTCCCCCAGCTTCACAGGTTACAGGCATGTCTTCGTAACAACGGCTAATATCATCATTAGGGCCGGCGTAATTCAGATTTTCGGCCATCCAGACCTGGTCTCCGATTTTCACGGTCTTGTACTTTTTACCGTCACGATCGTCCGTCAGAGTTCCATAATCAATATCCGGATTAAAACGGAATTCATTCGGCACATCATAGCTCCAGTCCTTCAAATTAGTCCAACCATTCACCGTACAGTAAAAGCTCCCGGTAACGCTATCAGCCCTTTCAATGATCCGGCCAACATCTCCAGCTTCGCATTTTTCATCGCGCCTAACGAAATCTACATCCACCGCTTTCCGCCAACTTGGGGGTTCGCCAGGTGCCGCACCATTATTATACCAAAGAATAGCATCAGGGCAACTATCGCAATAGTAATAGGCTCCATCTTTAGGACTTTTGCTAATTTCGCCATGGCGCTTAAAAGTACAGCCATCGAGCATAAGTGTATAATCCTCTTCGTTAGCATCCACCCAGCGACCAAGAATTTCGTCAAACTTTTTGTCACCTTCACGCAATTCACCATCTTCTCCATTCCGTATTTCATTCTCGTCTTCATCCCCATCATCGGGATTCTCTTGTTTTTGAATACGGACCACCTTGCCGTTACTACAAATGGACGTATATTCCATTTGAGACTCATCAATAATAGCACCTTCGCGTTCAACAGAGCATAACAGAGAGCCACCCGCTTTCAGCCGCTTGTACCAAATACCACCCATGCAAACAAAGCCCGTGTCAGAGCCGTAATACGAACTTTTAGAGTTCTTGGCAGAATAAACAGGCGATTTACTGCCTCTACAAGTACCAAGACCATAAACTTCAGACCAAAAATCATTTATATACCTTTCATACGTCACCTTTCTCGAAGCAAGGTCTTTTTTCCAACCTAGAACATTTTGGCAGATTGAACCAAGTTCCCCTTCAAAATATTTTTTTTGTGCCTCGTCCGCAATTTTTGCCTTAGCAGTCTCGTTGTCCCACTTTCCGTCTTTCTTGATATCCGTAGCTAAATCGTTCAAGAATCCAGCCATTTTGCTTTCACCACCATAGCAAAGTGAGAGTACGCTAACAGCAAGCAACTCCGCACTTGCATCATCACCGACAATATTTAAGCCCTCAAAATTTGCAAACGAGCCCTCAATGCCAAACGCCGCCAAGACATCAACCTCTGCCTGCGTCTTAGCCGCAAAGAAACTGTATCCCTTTTCGACCAAGTAAGGAATGCGTTCATATTCCAAGTGCGTAAGCACATTCACACTCACCGTATCGCGATCACTCAAGTCGACCAAAGCTTTCAAGGTGACACTGTCATCAGCGGCAACTTCAAACAGGGCGTAAGGACTCGATAGAGTCACCCCCGTCACAACGAACGAGCCGGCTTCATCTGACAGGAATTTTCCCTCAAAATATTCGCCAGTCTGGGCAAAGGTTTCTGCATCCAGTTCATAAACCTTGACCGCACTTCCAGCACGGTACGGTCCATTCAATGCAAAGCCGAAAATAGTCTTGTTCTCGATCGCTGCCATATATTCAGAACTGCTTGATGCAGTCTCTTTGGCAGACGAAACGCCCTTGCTGCTAGATGAAGACTTCACCTTAGCGCTGCTACTAGAGTAAACATCTTCAACATCATCAACAGGCGCCTCGATAGATGTTTCAGACACCAAACTGCGATCATCCCCGCAAGCGGCAAGCAAAACAATAAAGCACAAAAAAACGAACCATTTTGTATAAGCCATAGTCAACGCCTTTCCCGCCTTATTCGTCTTTGAGGCAGCGAACAGAAAAAGCCGATTGCCTAGTAGCGTAATGAGGCCAACCGTCTAAAAAGGTATTTTCGTAATCAGGTGTTATAGACAACTCATTTCTATACAATTGCACAACATATACATAGAGTTCATTATATTCAGTAGAGGTTACAAAATACGCAACACTGCCAGCATGGTTGTATTCAGTTGCACGATAACCTTCAATATGCCATCCTCCAGCAGGCACGGCAGAAAAGCCAACCTTATCCAAGCCCGAAAGCGAATATTCCGTCTTCCAACCGCTAGTAGCCTTGAACATATCGGCCAAAGATTCCTTTTCATTGTCACGTAAGAGCATCACGGTCGAGAACAACGTATCAAATTCCGTCTTTGAAGGCAAATGCCAACCTTCGGGGCAAACCTGCTTAGCCTCGTCCCATGTATAAAGGCGTCCGCCCGCTTCGCAATTTTCAGGAATATCATCGTAGCAAAGTCCAATTCCGTTCCCCCCATAATTCAGGTTTTCCGCCATCCAGACTTGGCCACCGATATTCGTAGTCCTGTATCTTTTGCCGTCGCGATTGTCCGTCATAATTCCATAATTAATATCCGGATTAAAATGGAATTCCTTCGGTATGCCAAAGCTCCAACTCATAAAATCCACCCAGCCCTCAGTCGTGCAGTAATACTTGTTGGTAACCGTGTCTATTCCGGCAATAATCCGGCCTACATCTCCGCTTTCGCATTTATTATCGCGCCTAATGAAATCTATTTCGTGAGCTTTATCCCAGAAACATCCATTAAATCCTTGCGCCTCATCTACATAATGCATACAAACATAATAAGAATTATCCTTGGGGTTCAAAGCGACTTCACCTTCGCGTTTACGCGTACATCCAAGTTGAAGAGTTGTATCGTACTCTTCAGCATAATCCCACATGTTTAAGAATTCATCATACTTATAAAAAGCACCAGTCGAGTCTCCTTTCCGCAGTTCACCGTCTTCTCCAGCACCCCATCCAAACGTATTCACAATACGGGCATCAGCACCAAACCATACGCCACCTAAACAAAGGGACCATGAATAATCCCCCTTGCGAATGGTCCCTTCAACGTCACACTCTTCATAACAGTTACTTAAACCATTAGACCTACATTTAATCATGCGTATATACTTTCCAAATTTTGGAACAGAACCGATTTTCCAATCCACAATATTATTATAGATTCGCTCTACATCATCCGACATGAATTCATACCTGATTCTGACATTGTATCCGGTAGTTTTGTCATCCCACGTACCATCCTTCTTGAAATCTGCCGCAAAAGATTCCAGGAACTCGGCAAGTTTCGCATCACTATAATAACTAAGTACAAGCACACTAATAGCAAGCAGGGCACCACTTTCTTCGCTATCGCCAAAAATATTCATGTCCTCAAAGTTTTCAAATTTGTCGTCAATATAAAATGCTCTAAGGATTTCGGACTCGGCTTGTTTCTTGGCGGTCGCAAAGTCAACTCCCGTCCCAACCAGATAAAGGATACGCTCATACGTCAAATGCGTAAGAAGGTTGACATTCACTTCATCACGACCTTCTAGATTGACAAGAGCTCGCAAGATAATTTCGTTGCTAGACACATTACCCATCAGCTCGTTACGGAATCGGCCCTTCACCTCAAGAAGGGCATACGGGCTCGACAGTTCCACATTCGGGACCTCGAACCGGCCATCTGATCCGACCTCGCCAGAAAAGACATTTCCCGTCTTGGCCAAAGTCTTTTTTTTCAGTTCATAAATCTTGACTACGGATTGGGCCAGGAACGGTCCTTTCTGGGCTGCCCCGTAGATTGTCTTACCCTTGTTTTCTTCCGTGGGTTCCGAACTACTCGAAGAAGCCTCTTTGGAAGACGAATAATTCTTGCTGTCCGATGATTTCTCCTTATCACTGCTATTCGAGGAATCTTCGTCATCAGCAGGTTCTTCGGCAGATGCATCGAAGGACTTTTCAATTACCATGTCACCACCACAAGC